>CAZKLH010000076.1:0-4766 GCA_964553595.1 uncultured Gammaproteobacteria bacterium
GGAATAAGTAATGATTCAAGAGTCATGAGCACAAAAATGCCAAAGTAGCCTGTAGATTGAATGAGGTGTATAATAACGGTTGATAATTGCTCTAGCATGGGAATATTGTATATTGTAGCAACTCCAATTGGTAATGTACAGGATATTAGCTTCCGGGCTGTTGAGGCTTTGCAGAAAGTTTCTGTCATCGCGTGCGAAGACACCAGAAGGACTGGATTGCTTTTAGAACAGATAAAGAGTTTGTCTTGCTGCATGATGGGGGAGGGTCTTACGAAGCCGAGATTTCTTTCGTACTACGAACAAAACGAACTTAGAAGGATTCCAGAAATTATTGCGCTTCTTAAAAATGGAGAGGATGTTGCGTTGGTTTCGGATGCTGGAACCCCGCTAATTTCTGATCCTGGATTTAAGCTTGTTCGGGAAGCAATTTCTCAAGGGATTAAAGTTGAGTCCATTCCTGGACCATCGTCAATTCTTGCCGCGCTTACTGTATCAGGTTTACCCACAGATAAGTTTATGTTTGTCGGGTATCTTCCCAAAAAACCAGGGCATCGCAAAAAATTACTTGAAGCAATAAAAGAATCTCTTGAAAAAATTAACCAAACAATCATTTTTTTTGAAGCACCACATCGAGTAGTAAAAATGCTTGGCGAAATGCAGGAGGTGGTTGGGGATCAAAATGTCGTTATAGCAAGAGAATTAACAAAAACTTACGAAGAAATTAGGCGTGAAAAAATTTCAGAATCCATAGTACACTTTTCAAAAACGCCCCCCAAAGGTGAATTCGTGATACTATTTCATTTGTAATACAAATGAATACAGAATCTTCAGAAATAGTTTTAGGAATAAAAAGAACGCTGCGTCTTCTAGGAAAATCAGAAAAAGAATCGTTAATTCTTGCAACGTTTCTCATGATTGTTGGTGGCGTATTAACAAACCTTCCTGCAGTTATATTAGGACGTTTGGTAGATAAGCTTATTGGATCTAGTAAGTCAGATTTTACTATTGTTGTTCCATTTATAGCATTAATTATAGCAACGATTATTATCAGAGAGATAATAACTGTTATAAGAAAATACCTCGTTGAAAATATTGCAACTCAAACTGAGAAAAAACAAACAGTATCTGTTATAAACCACTTATTAAAAACAGATATAGCAGTTGTTAACCAGCAGCAAATTGGCTCACTTCATGGAAGACTTTTTCGATCAATCGAAGGGTTGGTACGCATGATTAAACTGAGTTTTTTGGATTTTTTTCCTGTATTTTTTAGTGCAGTTGCAGCCATCGTTATTGCATTAATACAAAAACCACTCATAGCAACTGTTATGGTGCTCGTCATTCCAACTGGGATATTTATTATTATCAAACAAATATCGTCACAAAAAGGAATTCGTGTCTCGTTGCTTCGAGGAAAAGAAAAAATTGATGGCACAGTAGTTGAAATGCTTGGAGGTATAGAGACAATACGTGTTCTCAATACTGCGCCATACGAAATGGAAAAAATTGAGAGCATTGCTGAGGAATTACGAAAAAAAGAGATACATCACCACGTTATCATGGCCTTATTTGATTCGGGAAAATATCTTAATGAAGGCTTTTTTTATATTTTAGTTATTAGTTTGGCAATTTTAATGTCAGGGAAAGGAGTAATTTCACAAGGGGATATTCTGGTGTATTCAATTCTGTTCCTAAGTATTACAGGACCGCTTCGAGAGATTCACAGAATTTTAGACCAAGCTCATGAAAGCTCTCTTCTGGTTAATGATCTGTATGATTTGCTCAACCAACCCACTGACATATCGTTTTCTACCCGTCTTATACATGCAGAAAAAGAATCGATCAAAGAAAGCAACCCAATTGTAAAAATAAAAAACCTTTCCTATACCTACCCCGCTAGATCAGAAAGAGTACTCGATGGCATAAACATCACAATTGTTAAAGGTGAAAAAATAGGATTAGTTGGTGCTACAGGATGCGGAAAAACTACGCTTATTAAACTCTTGCTAAGATTGTTACACAAATATTCTGGAGATATTTACCTTTTGGGAAAAGACCTAAAAACTATTACTCGAGAGGAGATTGGGGAAAAAGTAGCATATATACCTCAACAAACGTATATTTTTTCTGGATCAATTCGCGAGAACATTACATACGGATGCCTTACCAAAAAAACAGAAGATGATATTATCGAAGCTGCGAAGAAGGCTAGAATTTACGATGAGATTGTAGGCGTGCTTGGCGGTTTAAACGGTAAAGTTTTTGAGAGCGGAAAGAATCTCAGTGGAGGACAGAAGCAACGATTAGCTATTGCACGATTGATTCTTAAATCTCCAGATATTTTTATTTTTGATGAAGCGACCTCAGCGCTAGATAATACGAATGAAGCCTACATTCAAAAAAATATCGAGCAATTATTTCGTGATAAAACGATAATTACTATTGCTCATAGGCTAACAACTCTTAAAAATACAGACCGGATTCTCGTTTTTGACAAGGGTCGAATCGTTCAGGAGGGAACATTTAATACGCTTGCTAACCAGGAG
The DNA here is from genome assembly GCA_964553595.1 of uncultured Gammaproteobacteria bacterium. Taxonomy (GTDB): domain Bacteria; phylum Patescibacteriota; class Microgenomatia; order Levybacterales; family UBA12049; genus CAZKLH01. The sequence goes on from CAZKLH010000076.1 coordinate 2,547, forward strand.
GGGTTATTTAAAGAATTTTTGACACAAAGAGATAGTGATGATAAGTAATCACAGCTCTAAACTTTTCCAAAGTATTCTTGAGGCATAGGTTTTGTATGGGGTCCACTTGGCAGCAATTTTTTCGATTTGTTTTCTTGTTGGATTTTTTTTAAATTTATAAAGTTTTTTTATTGCGTTCCGCAGTCCTAAATCTCCATGCGAAAATATATCTTCACGTTGTAGGGTAAACATTAAAAACATTTCTGCTGTCCATGGGCCAATTCCTTTTACTTTTGTTAATTCTTTTATAACGAGTTCATTTTCCAGTTCATCTAATTTTTCAAGCAGTAATTCTTTGTTAACAATTTTTTGAGCAAGGTCTTTAATATAGCGAGCTTTCGCCCATGACGCGCCAATATCACGAATATCTTGGTCGTTCAGTGTAAGGATATGCTCAACAGTTATAATTCTATTTGGAAAAAGGTCTTCGAATCGTTTAAAAATCGCATCAGCTGCTTTTCCCGCTAATTGTTGACTAATAATTTGTTCACACAAGTTTTTAAAATATTCCGATGAAGATTTTTTTTCAGTGTCTTCCAAAGCAGGGATTTTTTCTAACACAGCATGAAGTATTGGATCAACTGATTGAAAATGTGTAACGATATTTTTTTTCATTTGCTTTTAAGTTCGGCTCTCCGTATAATTTTATATTATACAGTATGAAGAGATTATTATTGCTTGCTGTTTTCTTTATTGCCTTTTTATTTCCTAAAGCAGCATTTGCTCAAGAAGGTTGGACGATCAACAATTTTCAAAGCACAATAGCCCCACAACCAAATGGTACGGTACGTATTGAGGAGCAGATAGATGTTGATTTTAACGCATTGCAAAAACACGGTATTTACCGAGATATACCAACTATGTATCAAAATCAAAACGGGCCAAATACATATACTGATATAACAGTGAGCGCAGTTGGCATGGATAATCATCAAGAACAAAATATTGTTTCGTATTCTTCTTCGTCTGTTCGCATACAAATTGGAAGCCCAAATCAAACAATTTCTGGAAAACATACGTATATCATTGTTTACTCGGCAAGCGGCATCTTGCGTTCTTTTCCAGATCACGATGAGTTGTTTTGGAATGTCACTGGCAATACCTGGCCAGTTCCCATTGAGAATGCTGTGGCTGTGGTTACATTACCTGCAAACGGAATTAGTAAAATTGCGTGTTTTGAAGGAGTTTATGGCTCTACAGAGGCTTGTACGTCATCACAAGTATCACAAACTCAAGCTAACTTCTCAACTGCGAGACCACTTGGAATTTCAGAAGGACTCACCGTTGTTGTTGGGTATACAAAAGGAATGGTACCAATTATTGAAAGCTCAGGACCAAGAAATGTTGTATCTTCAGGAAACTTATCTCATTTTGTTTGGGATTTTAAGGCATTTCTATTAACGATTGTTTGTGGAATTGGGCTTATGATTTTATTTATTATCAAACGAGGAGATTCTCAGTCTGGATATCAACCAGTTGTTGTTGAGTATACTCCGCCAAACAACCTTCGGCCCGCCGAAATTGGCACACTTGTTGATGAGCGTGCAGATACGCTTGATGTGACAGCAACCGTTATAGATCTTGCGGCACGAGGCTACTTAACCATTACAGAAATTCCTAAAAAATGGCTTTTTGGATCTATTGATTACACGCTTGCCAATAAGAAAAAAGAGACAGAATCTTTGAATGAGTACGAGAGAGTACTTCTCAATAGATTATTTCAAGATGGAGACAGCGAAAAACTTTCGGAATTACGATATGAGTTTTATCAAGATCTCAAAACAGTAAAAAAGAAATTGTATGAGGATGTGGTAGGTAAGAATTTATTCTCCCAAAACCCTGAATCGGTCAGATCAAAATATGCTGGTATTGGCGTTCTCGTTTTATTTTTGGGAATATTTCTTTTGTTTTACGGTCTCACCAACAATGGCTTAATCAGCGGATTTGGCACAGGACTAATTATCGATGGCATTCTTATTATGCTTTTTTCGGTACGTATGCCAAGACGAACAGAGGTTGGGATGCAACTAAATCAACGGGTTAAGGGATATAAGCTTTTTATTTCTGAAGCAGAAAAATACAGGCAGCAATTTTTTGAAAAAGAAAATATGTTTAATGAAGTGCTGCCGTATGCAATTGTTTTTGGACTTACCGAAAAGTTTGCAAATGCAATGAAAGCAA
>CAZKLH010000077.1:0-4759 GCA_964553595.1 uncultured Gammaproteobacteria bacterium
TGGAATATTAAGACAGAAACTCACTATGACAATGCAACAAACGATTACAACAGCAATTTTTTGCCAAATGTGAAACAAGTTGTCTCAGCAATGCCCGGATTTACCATAAAAGAAGAAGTTCCACCCACGATAGATGAAGAAATCCAGAATCCAAATATACTAAAAAGCGAAGGGACCGTAGCGATAACATCTGGAGAGGGTCTACCAATTCACTTTGTACGGAATCCAGAAAATAGATTTCACGTACCCCAAGGAAACCGACCTTACTCCACACTAGACGAATTATAAAACTATGGCTAATTTTGTTCACCTTCATAATCACTCAGAATATTCGCTCCTTGATGGCTTGTCACGAGTTGATGACATGGTCGAACATGCGCAAAAACTTGGAATGAAAGCTTTGGCAATCACCGATCATGGAAATCTCTATGGAGCAATTAAATTTTATAAGAAATGTATAGAACTCAATATAAAACCGATTATTGGCTGCGAAATATATGTCGCAAGAAGGTCGCTCCACGATAAAGACGCTGTCCTCGATAAGGATTATAACCATCTCATTCTTCTGGCAAAAAATAACACTGGGTATAAAAACCTCATGAAAATCGTTTCTGTGTCGCATCTAGAAGGATTTTATTACAAGCCAAGAGTTGATATGCAACTCCTTGAACAATATCACGAAGGGCTTATTTGCCTGTCTGCTTGCGTGAATGGATATATTTCAGAACCTTTACTAAATAATCAGGAGGAAACCGCCATGGAGCGACTCAAAAAACTTACCGATATTTTTGGCGAAGATTTTTATTTAGAAATTCAAAAACATTTAAATGTACCACCACAAGTGATAGTAAATGAAAAACTGATCGCTCTGTCCAAAAAACAGGGAATCCCGTTAGTTGCAACAAACGATATTCACTACGTGCAAAAAGACGATGCTGAGGCGCAGGAAATTCTCCTGTGTATCCAAACGCAAACAACAATTATCACAAAAGACAGAAAGCTCTCCATGATTAACTCTCCAGATTTTTATATGAAGTCACAAGAAGAAATGGAAAATCTGTTTATAGATCAGAAAGAAGCTATCGAAAATACGCAAAAAATTGCAGATTTGTGCAATGTAGAGATACGGCTGGGCAAATGGATTTTGCCTCATTACAATGTACCTGAAGGGGAAACAGCCGCTGGAATGCTCAAAGATTTAATAGACATTGGAATGCCAAAAAGATATCCAGAAGTTACTGATGAGATAACCCAAAGAGTCGAATACGAACTTTCGATTATTCTTAAAAAAGGCTATGAAACCTATTTTCTGATTGTTGCTGATTTTGTTAACTGGGCAAAAAATAATGGTATTTCGGTTGGCCCAGGACGAGGATCTGCTGCTGGGTCTGTCGTATCCTACCTTTTAGGGATTACCGATCTTGACCCATTTTATTTTAAATTGCCGTTTGAACGATTTTTAAATCCAGAACGACCATCTCCCCCTGATATTGACTTAGATTTTGCCGACACGAGACGAGATGAGGTTATCGCGTACGTTACAAAACGCTATGGGAAAGACCGAGTTGCTCAGATTATTACGTTTGGAACCATGGAAGCAAGAGGATCGGTTCGAGATGGCGGACGTGCATTGGGCATGCCGTACACCCAACCAGACAGAATCGCAAAGTTAATTCCTGCTGGTTGGCAAGGCCATGCAATGACAATAGAAAAAGCGCTTGAGCAAAGCTCGGAACTTCGAGCGGCATACCTTGGAGAACCAGAAACCAGACGGCTTTTGGATGTTGCAAAAAAACTCGAAGGTGTAGCAAGACACGCTTCTGTGCACGCCGCAGGTGTTGTGATTGCCGACAAAGAATTAACCGAGTACACCCCACTGCAAAAAGAAACAAACGGCGACAAAGTGGTTACTCAGTACGACATGTACACCGTTGGAGAAGACGGTGTTGGACTGTTAAAAATGGATTTTTTGGGACTGCGCAATTTAACAATTATCGAAGAGGCGCTTCGGTTTATACGAGAAAACAAAGGCGAAACAATTAACCTCTCGACAGTTCCTCTTGATGATAAAAAAACCTATGACTTACTTTCTAGCGCAGAAACTGTTGGTATATTCCAACTCGAATCTTCTGGCATGCGGAGGTATATTAAAGAACTAAAACCAACCACAATTTTTGACTTAATGGCTATGGTTGCTTTATACCGACCAGGACCAATGCAAAACATACCTGATTTTATTCAACGAAAACACAACCCCGATCTTATTAGGTACCCAGACCCAAGATTAAAAGATATTCTTTCTCAATCGTACGGAATCTTGACCTATCAAGACGATGTGCTATTAACCTCCATTGCGTTAGCAGGCTATTCCTGGCTCGAAGCAGATAAATTGCGAAAAGCAGTAGGGAAAAAAATTCCAGCAGAAATGAAAAAACAGCGGGAGAAATTTATTCATGGAGCAGTAAAAAATGGCACCACGCAAAAAAAGGCAGAAGAACTGTTTGACCTTATTGCACCGTTTGCTGGCTATGGATTTAACAAAGCACATGCAGCGTGCTATGCAACCATTGCATTCCGAACTGCATATTTAAAAGCAAACTATCCAGTAGAATTTATGACAGCCCTTCTTACTGCTGAGTCAAGAGGAGCAACTGGTCCAACGAAAAATGAAAAAATCGCTCAAGCAGTTGCAGAATGTAAACGATTAAAGCTACCTGTGCTTTCTCCAGAAATAAACACATCTCAAAGCGATTTTACCATCGAAAATAACGAGAGCATCCGATTTGGACTCTCTGCAATAAAGAATGTCGGAGAGGCAGCGATAGAAACAATTCTTGCAGCAAGAACCTCTGGAGATGGCCCATTTTCCTCTTTGGAAAATTTCTGTAGTCGGGTTGATCTTTCGAAAGTGAATAAAAAAACCCTGGAAAGTCTCATAAAAGCAGGCGCGCTAGATAAATTTGGACAACGGGCTAATCTGTTATTATTGCTTCCAGAGATCCTTGATTCTTCACACCGACAACAAAAAGAAGAAAAGGACAATCAGATCTCGCTCTTTGGCGATGCTCCTCTAAACAGAACTATAAAAAAAACTTCCCATCAAAATGCCAATGTCGATGATTTCTCAAAAGAAGAACGACTTGCATTTGAAAAAGAGTTTTTGGGTATTTATCTTACCGCCCACCCGCAAATGGACCACCTCATGGCAATTAAAGCAACCACGACGCATGAACTGAGTCTTCTCTCTGAAGAGAAAGAGGGAACAAAAGTTAAAATCGGAGGCATTATTGAATCAAGCAGAAAAATTATAACAAAAAAAAGCGGGAGTGAAATGGCATTTCTCCTCCTCTCTGACGAAAATGGGATTGTTATTGAATGCGTTGTCTTCCCAAAAGTGTTCGAACAATACAAAAACTACCTTATTAAAGACTTTGTGGTTATCGTAGATGGAAGACTTGACGCAAGAAACGAAAGACCAACAATTATTGCCGAAAAGATCTACCCGGCCGAAAATCTACTATCTTCTTGACTTATCAGGCCAATACAATTAAAATTAGAGCAATGGCATCATTTGCACCAGAAATTATTACTCAAGTAGGAGCTATACCAATCACCAACACGCTAATCAACACTTTCTTCGTCGACACATTTATAATTGGTGGGGTAGTTGCACTTAACAAGAAACTTTCCAAAATTCCAGGAATGCTGCAAGTAATTGCAGAATATATTATAGAAACGTTTTATTCCTTTATCGAAACCATTGCGGGAGAAAACACAAAAAAAATCTTTCCTTTTGTGGTAAGCTTCTTTCTTGTAATTCTTGTAACGAACTGGAGTGGGCTTATTCCTGGAATAAGCACAATTGGTTTTTTTCGAAAAGAAGCTGGCACTACTCATTTTGTTCCATTTATGAAAAATGCGACCAGCGACCTAAATGCGACATTTGCAATGGCAATTATTTCACTTGTCGCAACGCATATTTTAAGTATTAAGGCTGTTGGGATAAAAGAATATATCAGCAGATATGTTTCTCTCAATCCCATTAACTTATTCGTTGGAATACTCGAGATCATTTCTGAATTTACGAAAATTATCTCTTTGTCATTCCGACTTTTTGGAAATATCTTTGCAGGAGAAGTGGTACTTCTTACCATTTCTACTCTTTTTGCTTTTGTCTTTCCAATTCCATTTATTTTCTTGGAAATTATCGTTGGGTTTGTGCAGGCACTTGTTTTTTCACTCCTGACTATGGTATTTATGTCTATATTAATGACGCCACATCATCAAGAATCTGGAAATACTAAGGAGGTGATTGTACATGACATTTAGCGTCTCTGGTGGATTAATTATTGCAATCGGTGGATTGGGACCAGCACTTGCAATTGGTTTTATTGGAACCAAGGCAATGGAAGCAATCGGAAGAAACCCAGAAAGCTCTAGCAAAATTTTGCCAGCAATGCTTTTAGGTATGGCTTTCGCTGAAGCTATTGCAATTTATTCGTTAATCCTTGCATTCATTAAATAAAACTATATGCAATTAATCAAAGATTTTGGGATTAATCCCTACCTTTTTGTTGCTCAGATTGTTAATTTTCTGATAATTTTTTATGTGCTCAAGCGGTACTTCTATAAACCAGTTTTAAAGCTATTAAAGAGTAGACAAGATGCAGTCAAAATGGGGGTAAAACAAGCAGAAGAAGCACGTGTTATTTTGGAAAATGCAGCAAAAGAGCAGAAACAAATTCTAAAAAATGCAAAG
>CAZKLH010000078.1:0-4747 GCA_964553595.1 uncultured Gammaproteobacteria bacterium
TATATAAGGCATAATAAAGTTTACCGCAGTATTGTTTTTATATAATCCAATATCAATGCTCCCAGAATTTGTGGAAAGCGAATAATTGTCTGTGTTAAATGGTAGTTGTTTGGTTATGGACCAATTTGCGTACGATTCAAAGATGTTCCAAGATTTATTCGCTATGTTGGTTTGAGTTGTAAGATCTAGGAATGGAAAGTAAGCTTCGAATGGCGTTCTTTCATCAGTTATATAATCTCCGTAAGTTCGATATGCTGTGTCATTGCTTGTAACTTTTACTGCTGGTCCGATATTTGGTAATGATGTTGCAGCCCAGATATAATTACTGATGTTCTTAGTGTGATTGACTTTATAAATTGCAATATACCCCCATTTTTTCTGGAGTGTTATATTTTTGCTATTGGCAAGCATAGAGTCAATCCTGTCGTATTGAATTCCTCGGCTAGTTGATACGATAGGAAGAAGTGAATGATCATATATGAGATAATCAATGTTATATTTGTCTAAAACATTTTCTAATTGATTGACATCTTCTGATTCAATAGCTGTTTTTTCTTCCCAAAAATAGCTTTCACTTTTATTGCTCCACACATCGAACGTACGAGAGACAATAGGTTGTTCTATGCCATACCATAGAAATCCAGAGCCATCATATCCCCATTTCATGCTAAACCATCCCCAGAAGGTATAGTCTGGCAAGAGAGCTATTCGTTTATTTTTGTCTATCCCTTCAAAAAATTTCATGGTTGAAAAGTATTCTCGTGGTATTTTTATTTTCATAGATTTGGATATATAATTTCCTTGAAATGAGGGGAGGCTTTGTAGCAAAAGCAAAAGGCCTATTCCTGCCCCAAAGACAGAGTGGGAGATGTTCTTTTTGGTTACATTTCTGATTAGTTGGGAAATAAAATATATGCCAGACGTGAAAAAATAGCTAGAGATTAATGCATAAGGAATGCCGAATTTCGTAAATGGAGAGCGAAATATCTCATTTATCAATGAATTCTGTCGTATGTAATCGTTAATTGTGGAGAAAGGGAATGTGTTTGGCAATAAGCCGATTAATAAAAGCAAATACACAAGGAGGAAAGGAATTTGGAAGCTGGTTTTCGTTATTATTCCAAGAATGCATATTGCGCTCAATGCGTATATGAGGATTATTATGGGTAAGTGTTGCCTATGTTCTTTCCAGGCAGAAAACAACGGTTGTCGTTGGCTGTTTAGGCGATCATAATAAAAACCTGTAAAAGAGAGGAAGTCTTTAAGATTTCCTTTATTTCTATTATCATAAAGCACATCGTCTGTAGCCAATTGATTAATCTTCGCTTCTCGGACGACAGTTCCTGATGTTTTAAGAAAATAGATTTGCGGTAAGAGCCAAAAGCTGTTAATTGTGAGAATCAAAAAGAGAAGAAGCATTCCCTTCTTAGCAATGTGGAGCGATTTTTCTTTAATGATCATTCCAAGTGTTAATAATCCTAAAGAAAGTAAATAGACAACGAACAGTTGTTGTAATACGCTTTGGGGAGTAGAGATAAAATTAATAATTACAAACACGAGCAGTTGTTTCTTGGAGAGCGGGTTATTTTGCGCAATCTTTAAAAATATCCAAATTTCCCAAGGTAGCATTCCAAGAAATGTCGAGAAGGCTTCATAAGGCAAAAACATAATTTGTACTGAAGTAAAATTTAAGATGTAAAACAGCGCTCCTAAAACTGCAAATATCTTTTTTTCCTTCTTAAAGCCAAGGAGCGTAAGTAATTTAAGCATTCCTAATGCTCCTGTCAAAACCATCCCTAGAGTGAATGCGTAGCGAATCATAGCCTGGGGAATGATAAAAGAGGCAATATAAAGGATGATTGTTCGAACAAGATCAGCGGCGTGTGCCATGCCTGCTAGAAGGCCAAAGCTTTGATATTCTTCCCAAACAGAGAAAAACGCTCTCTTTATTGCGAGTCCGGGAGCAAGTTCTGTTTGTAAATTATCCCATCCGCTGAGGAATGTACCTGGAGCATAGTTTGTGGCAAAAAGAGCAAACGTTACGCACACGAGAATAAGAGGTCCCCAATGGTGCGATAACCATGATTTTATTTTCATCTCTATTTAGTATAGCTGGTAGACAGTTGCCTTTTCATCATCGAAGATTTTTTGAACTCCGTGTTGGGGAAGAAATGACTGAGTGTTGGTAGCCGTATAGCGATACCAGAGTGAAAAATATGTGTTGCTTATTTGGTCTGGACTACGGAATGTAATGGTGTCACTTATATTTACTGGAAATTGTATTGAGTATTTGGGAGTTAATTGCATAGAATTATCTGCGTTTATCTCCCATCCATAGGCGGACGGTAAGTTTTTATTATTTTGCGTAATGCTAAATGAGGTTAACTTGTTTGGAGCGACATAGGCTCCATCAAGATAGAATATTCCATTTTGTGGGAAGGTGATACTAAATGTTGGTTTGGTTTCCATAGTGTTGAGATTAAGCTGCATTTCTTTCTGTGTTGGCGCAATAGGTATTGGCGCAGCAAGTAGTGAAGCCAAATGCATTCGGACATTCTTACAGACAGGATGATAGAATTTGTCATCCCTATGAATAACAATAGTATTTATATTATATGACCTAAGAAAATTAAGCATCTGAATATTTTTTATTTGTTCGCTTGCCCCATTAGAGTTATCGGAGAGAATTGAATCCACGTTGCTACATATAAAACGACTTAAGAGATTATCTTTTAGTATAAAAGTCTTTTCTAGGTCTCCATCAGCTGACCAGTGAAAGTAGCCATTTACGATTGGCTTCTGATAAGAAAAAGAGAGAAAGTCGTAAGGTGCATAGTATAGATTGATTGGTATATCAAGAATTGCGCTGCTATTTGTATTTCTAACAGCTGTAATATATGGCTCGTTAGTCAATTCGCTTGATGTGTAGAATTGCGTGGGTAATCGTTCAAGGAGCAAGCTAATTATTATAAAGCTTAACAAAATTACTCTCTTTTTACTGTTTTTGAGTGATTTCAAAAAAAGAATTGCGCTTATGCTTATTATGAGCGAGAAAATAACTGCATAGCGACCTGTTTCGACAAGAAGACTAAAAGGAAAAATAGTGGCTAAGAAATGGTACGGTAATAAAAAGAAATGATCATTCTTGCCGTAGCCAAGCGATAGGACAAAAGATATAGAAAAAAGTATACCAAGAAATACCTTCGTTTTTTTTGAATAACTACTAATGAAAAAAAGAATGAATAGAATTAATTCTGTCCAACCAAAAAATACACCTTTTTCAATAGAGGCTTCGCTTGGGTTATGAAAAAGTTGTGCTATTTGTAATTTTAAATAACTATTAGGTGTAATGTAATCATAGAGTGAAGGGGTTACTTGATTGAGCACGCCAGATCGGTCAAGAAAAACAAAGGAATGTGTCAATAATGCGTGGAGATGGGGAAGATAGAGAGTGAATATAGAAAGAGCAGCTATGCTTGCTCCAGAAATGAAGAGCGCGAAATTTTCCTTTATTTTTCTTCCAAGCAAAGCAAATACCTCAAAAAACATAAGATATGCAACCAGCAATATAATCCCCCCAAACAAGAGAGATAAAAGAAGATAAAGTAATGATCCTGAGGCGATAAGTAGTAGCGCTCCGATAAAAAGTATCATGCTTTTTGTTTCAAGGCGTTTGTTTTGAATAAATTGATATAAGAAGAGAACTAAAAGACTAAAGCCGCCGGTAAACAAAAGATTCGGATGGGAGCCAGCTTTAGTAAGAGAATAAAAGGAAAAGCCATACATTATCATGCCTACTATGCTTATTAATATTGATTTTGAAATTCCTTTAAAAAGTGCATATGCGCAAATTCCATTGAGGGTTAAGAGAAGAAGAAGTGTGAGGTTGTATGCAGTAGGCATTCCCAGGGAGAGCGTTATGAGTGCTCCAGTTACAACAGTTAGATAAGAGTCGAATCCTCGGCTAAAATTAAATCCTTGAGGGTAGCGCCAATATGTTGAATAAGAAAAGGGGAATGTTCCTTCTTTGACTTGTTTTGCAGCGAGTGATTGGTATGAAGCATATTCGTAGTTATCATAACCGTCACCAATGAACTGCGTATTTAAATGTAAGGCGTTTGGGAAAGTAAATAGAAGCGCAAGGAGTAAGGAGATAAAAGCAATAAGGATTAGTTCATAGGCGATGGTTAGCCGCTTTTTCTCATATTGTAAATTCATTGCAGTAAGGCTTTTTCGTATTGTTCCCCAATATATTCCCAGCTTCGTCTTTGAGCTAACATTGTGGAAAGAGCAGTAGTTTTTGTTAATAGTTGTTTGTTATTGAGTAGTAAAGTGCACTTTTTTATAAAATCATCGGTAAAGTTAAACATAATATCATCCTTATTAAGCTTGAGTGCTTTCAGTGCTTCGTGTATATCAAGGGTATCAAACATAGGGTTAAGCTTGCTTGATAGAAATATAGGTTTTTTGAAAGAAAAAGCCATAGATAAAGGTCCACTTGAAGACATAAGTGTGCGATAGGGGAACACAATTAGATCAGCGGCCGCAAAGTAGGTTGGAATTTGCTCTTCTGAGATAAAACCTGTAAGCCTGATGCCTTTTTCTCTGCATACATCTTGAACATTTTTGACATACGTTTGATAATATTTTTTATTCCGATGGTTTGGATTTGCTCCACCAGCGACAATAAGCATTATTTCTTTTTGTTTTTGCGGTATTTGTTCAATCAGCCAATCAACCCCTTTAT
>CAZKLH010000079.1:0-4664 GCA_964553595.1 uncultured Gammaproteobacteria bacterium
CCTCAATGATTGGGTATCTTGCAGGAAAGAATGACTTTACTGGGTATGGGGGATTATATCCGTTTGATCAAAGATTTTTAAGTCTTACAAGAGACAGGGATTATAGTAGAGTGGCTACTTTACTTTCCCTTCTAAATATTAAATACATATTTTACAACTCCGATCCAAATATTTACGATAAAAATTTTGAAAATTTTCCCTACGATAATATTCGTCCATATTTTAAAAATCAACGTGCAATTCAAAGATTTATTAGTAATTTAGGAGTACGTAAAATAATAGATTTTGGAAGTAAATATCATATATACGAAATAAACAATATGAATTTTCTTCCTGTGCTCTATGCAGCGAAACAAATATCTAAAGTTCCAATTGTGTCTCAACAGGAAGATATTTTTTATCCTATTTATTCAAATAAGTCAGATAATAGAATTGTTATAGAAAGTTCCTTTGCCAAGCAAAATAACGCTGGATTTAGTACAGCTGACAACATTCTTCAATATAAGGTTTTTTCAGATTATTTGATATTTGACCCAAAAGAAATTAAAGATAAAATTACCGACTCGGTTCCCGTTACCTTATATAATGCGATACACCCCTTTATTGTCCTTACGAGGAAGCATGATATTGGTGATGAAATGGAAAGCAAAAAACTATTTTTTAATGCCAATGTGATGTCACTAATTAAAAATATGAAAGGAAACAATTTAGTGAAAAATAATTCTTCAACTCTTTCTTACAATATTAATCCTCTTGAGCTAAATATGAATAAGCCATATAAGATTTATATCCAGGAAGACGAGCAGGCATCTAGAGGTGCTGTAATTAATATTAATGATAGATATATCTTACCAAACGACCAACAACGCTTAAAAAGATGGAGCATATACAATTATTTTACCGATGAAAAATATCCTATTTCTTCTTTTTCTTTTGAATATCCCAATGAACCACTTCCAGGACCTCTTGAAGATTGGAATACATTTCTAAAAAGCGCTACTCATGAGTATGTCGATTTTCAAATTGATGGACCGATGCTTGGATACACAAAAGATATTATCAGAAGATATACAGATTGGGCATTTAATTCAATTTATTGTATTTCATTTAACTACAAAAAAAAATCAAATGGTTCCTCGCTGCTGTTTAATAATCAGAGCGCCAATAGGCAAATAAGATTTCTTGTTGAGACTTCCTCGGAAAAGAAGCCGATATACATGAGATTATATGGATCATTAGCAGATATAGCTGCTATTGAAAATTTTGAAGATCCGCAAGACATGGAGGTTAATAATTTTGTTGTGTATCAAATAACGTATCCACGAATACTTTTTAAGCAAAATATTATAGATTATCTTCCTGTCCCTAAAATTTTGTTTACTAAGATTAATCCAACGAAATATATAATACATATTTCAAATGTCCATAATCCTTTTGAACTCGTTTTTCTAAATGCATTTGACTCAAAATGGAAGCTTTTTTTGGATTCCGAGAATACGCTTCAAAAAGAAAATTCTGTTATAAGTTATTACAATGGAGAAGTGAATCAAGGAATAACTGAGAATACATTTATAAATCGAGATTTTTTTCAAACGTTCGGAAAAAATCCAATTAGCGATACAAGTCATTTTTTGGCAAACGGCTACGCAAATGCATGGTATATCACTCCGAAAGATGTCGGAAATAAAAAAGAATATACACTTATTCTCGAAATGACATCACAGCGTGTTTTTTATCTCGGTCTTTGTATCTCTCTTGTTGCTTTTATTGTTTGTGTCTTATGGCTTGCTGTGATATTATGGAAAACTCCTGTCGTTCAATCCAAAATAAGGGCATCTAAATAAATTACGAGTGAGTAAATTTTTATCGATATTTCTATTGTTAGTCCTCCTTCTTCTCTTCGTCATGCCCTTTTTCTGGTTTAAGCCAGGTGAGGTAAACTTAGGCGGGGATTCTTCAAGGCTATATTTCTACGATCCTGTTTCCTATCTCAAAACATTTTCGCTGTACGATATTATTCCATCTCAAACAGGAGAGGAAACGATTACCTACTATTTTATCCCTTTTACTATCTTCCTGGCTTTTTTTAAGATGTTGCTTGGGTCAGCACATCTTCTGATCGTTGTTTTCTATAGCATGATGGTTGCTGTTGGCTTTCTCTCAGTCTATGGGATTGTTCGGGAGTTCCTCAAGAGTGTTCATAAAAAAGAGCTTACCCAAATCGCAGGAATTGTTGCAGGACTTTTCTATATTCTTACTCCGACCATTGGATACAATTGGGATAAAAATCTTATTTCTCATAATCAAGTATTTCTTAACCCACTCATTTTCTATCTGCTTTTACGATTCCTGAATACAAAAAACATACTGTATGGATTGAGTGCGGTTCTTATTACTTTTGTTTTTGCTCCCAATTTTGGATTTTCTTCATCACCTGCATTTTTTTCTTTTTATCCCCTTTCTTTAGCATATCTCGCAGGCTATACGGTATTTGTACAAAAACGAAGACTACCAATACGTGCAATGAGTATTCTTATCTTTCTTTTCCTCGCGATACAGTCGTTTCATCTGATTCCTCAGCTTGGCATGCTTTTCGATAAGAATAGCAATATATCCCAGCGAGTGTTTTCATCAGATTCTTCAACAGAAGCGACGCAGTATTTTTCTAGTGTTGCCCCAGATGTGAAACTCGTCAATAACATTGCAGCACTTCCTCAAGATTTGAAGCCACTATTCTCCTTCGACTTCCTTTTCTTTTTGATTCCCTGCATAGTCGTATTAGGACTTCTTTTGAAGCGTAAGACAGAGAAAGATGTTCGGAAAAACTTTCTTCTTCTGACCACCTTCTTTTTAATTGCTCTCTTTTTTGATACAGCAAACATTACTCGCATTGGATTCTCTTTCTATGCACTCCTGTTCCATCTCCCTGGATTTAGTATGTTTAGAAACTATTTTGGTCAATTTATGTATGTTTTCTATTTCTTCTATGCGCTTGTTGTTGGAAATGCATTCTATTACGTTCTTCTTTCCATACCAAGAGTGCATCGTATTATTCTGTCAACAGTGGTTGTTCTTCTTATTCTCATTAATGGATGGCCATTTATTAATGGAACAATGGTAAATCAACCCTTTTTTCAAGGAAAAAAAGATATTAAAGGATCGTTTGTCATAGATCCAGATTTTGAAAAAGCACTTGCATACATAAAACAAAACCCCATTGATGGAAAAATACTCACACTTCCTCTCACAGATTTTGGCTATCAGTTGATTGCAGGAAAAGGCGGTGTGTATATGGGTCCCTCAATGATTGGGTATCTTGCAGGAAAGAATGACTTTACTGGGTATGGGGGATTTGGAGACTCAGGAGAATTATTTCTTTCATTTGCCCAAAGTAAAAATTATTTAGGAATGGAGAATATATTAAGCATGTATAACATTAAATATATATTTTACAATGATGACCCTTACATATTTAATAATTTTCACTCGTTTCCTTTTTCAACAATAAGAAAAACATTTCCAACAAGACAATCATATAATCAACTAATAAAAGATCTTAATGCCAAGGAGATATTTAGTATTAAAGCATATCACATATTTCAACTTCCCAAAAGCAATTATCTGCCTGAGCTATATGTGTCAAAAAAAGATATTCCTGTGGATAGATCTGATTATTTTGATTATATTCTTTCTCAGAACCAATTCTCTCAGGATAAAGTTCTGATAAAAGCAGTTCCTGATAATGAGTCAATCTATAAAATTGCACTTCCTGTAGGTATTTATAAAAGAATAAATAAAGATTTTCCTTATCCAGTTGATTATCCTTTTGCAAAGTGGAAGCCAGGGTCGATTTTTTATCCTTTTATAGTGCTAAAAGAGAATAGAAAAGTTAAAACACAAAAAGGCATTGATGACTCATTTATTAATGTGAATCTTTTTTTTGCTGCAAAAAGAATATCAGAATTAACCCGATGGGGTGACGAATTCAGAGTTGCAGGAAATAGTAAGACCTATGACGATCTTATGCATGAATATAATTCTGTTCCAATAAGGCAATTGAATATAATTAGAGATTATAGTAGTTGGGAAATAAATTTATCTCGGTATGCATATAGCGTAAGCATTGCAATTAGTTCATTGTATCAATCAGATGGTAATCTCGCATGGAAAATAGAAAAAGAAGACAGGATTATTGAGATTTTGACAGACAATAAAAGAATGCTTCAATTGATTGTTAAGAATAGTAATAAATCTGATAAAGAAAAGAAATATTTAATGTCTCTTTTTAACAATATGTTTGTATCATTCTTTAGTCGATTGATATATAAGAATTATGATACTTCTGAATTTCAGTATGTAAGCCCTGTAGGTAAAGGAAATTATAATATGTTTGTTAAAAATGAATCAGGGGATGTGGATCTTTCTTTAGCGAGAGCAACAATTGGGGACAAAAGTTTTTTTCCAATTGTTGCTAGCAATAGTCAGAAATTTGTAACATTTGAGAATGTTCATTTGGATTCTGAACATAAACTCTTTTCTATACTTGTGCCAAATAAAAATTTAGCTACAGATCAACTTTGGGAAAATAGCAGTAAGGCAAAAATTTCGACATTTTCTGGTGAGATTACTCTTACTGCTGAGCATCTCGAGCAAGGAAATTTGGA
>CAZKLH010000080.1:0-4612 GCA_964553595.1 uncultured Gammaproteobacteria bacterium
CGATTTGATTGGCGGAAAAGAAGGCTTGGACAAGCAAGTGAAATCTGCAGCAAAAGACCTAGCAGTATTGGAAAAATATGCAGCTGCAAATCCAAATGACGCTCAGGCACAAAGAGAGTTGCTAGAAGCAAGAGAGCATACTGCCATGTTAGGCCGTGTTGGAGAGGTGCTTACAGAAGGTGGAGCGCTTGATCAGTTCTTTGTTCAGGTCGCAGAGGGTACGGTTGACGTTGATAAGGCAAGAGCTTTTCGAGATGGGTTTCGCGAAGGAAATATGGAGGCGATGTTTGATGCAGTTATCGCAAAAGACATGGACGAGAAGCAAAGAAATGAATTAAGGAAAAAAATGTTAGGGTTTGGGAAAAAAGCCGGAATTGCTTTTTTGCTCGCGTTGCTTCTTGGGGGAATAACTACAGGTTCTATTCTTAACAAATAATGGCACCACAGGTCTACGTTTTCTTCTTTTTTCTTGAGCTGTTTTTGTTATTTTTTCTCTCTCGTGTGATTACTCGTTCTTTGTCGCAACTCTTTTTTGTTTTTACAAAAAGTCAAAGCGTGTCGATTACTCTTCTCGCACTTTTCTTTTTTCCAGGTGTTGTTATTCATGAGCTGAGCCATTTGTTAACTGCTGCAGTTTTATTTGTTCCTGTTGGGGAAGTAGAGTTTATGCCAAAAGTAGAAGCGCAAGGAAGCAGCGTAAAGCTTGGGAGCGTTGCAGTTGGAAAAACCGATCCGATCAGGCGTGCGATTATTGGTTTTGCGCCGGTTGTTTGTGGGAGTGCCGTGATTATTGGATTCTTGCTCTACGTTTTTTCCTCGCAAAAAATATATACAAGCCTGCCATGGTGGGAGTTGGTTCTTGGAGCGTATCTGCTTTTTGCAATAACTAATACGATGTTTTCTAGCAAAAAAGACATGGAGGGAACAATTGAGATTGGATTAACAATTCTTGTGGTTTCTGCGCTTCTTTATTTTGTGGGAGTTCGCTTGTCATTTTCATTGATTGACTTGCTGGTTTCCGCCCGGGCTCAAATCATTTTAAAAACCATTGACACATTACTACTTGTTCCATTGGGAATAGACGTATTAGTATATGTTGGCTCAAAATATGTCTTGAGGAAGAAGATTTATTGACAATTAGTAAATCCAAAGCTGGTTATGCACTTTACTCCAGTCACCATTGCTACGAGGTTGAGAATGGCAAAAGACAACACAACAATAATAAGACCTATGATTGCATAGGTTAGGGTGTTTCTGGCTCCCTCAACTTGTTTAGGATCGCCACCGGAGGTTAAAAACTTGATTGCCGAGAACATGATAAGTATAAGGGTGGTAATTCCTGAAAAAACAAAAGCAGCAGTCAAGAGATTTTGGAAAAGTGGAATAACGCAGGCAATCGTTGCGATTTGCGTATTTTCTGGCGTGTTATAAAGACAGTCTCCCCACATGGTATAAGCCTAGCAGAGGAGAAAAAAGATAGCAAGAACATTGTTTTGTTTGAGTGTTAAAATATGAGGAAGAGAAAAATGAGAAAATTCTTTCGAAGCCACGTTCTGTTTATTGGATTCTTGCTATTTCTTATTGGCAATCTATATCTTTATAACTTTATTTTAGAATATCATTCTGTTATCCGCTTTGATTCCTCCGATTATTCCGACAATGGACACCATTTTTTAAAAGATCAAAGAATTAGTAACGGACCATTTCAATTCTTGCGCGCAATGGGGCAGTATGATGCACAGTGGTATTTAAAGATTGTAAGCAAAGGCTACCCAAGTCACCCAACAAATTTTGATGTGGACAATAAGCGTGTTATGGATGGGTTGCTTTATGCGTTTTTTCCATTCTATCCGCTTATTGTGCGTGTTGTCAATGTTGTAGTAAAAAATATCGAGCTATCTGCGTTTTTATTGAGCAATGTATTGTTGATAGCAAATTTTTTCAGCTTGTATTACGTCGTAACAAAGTTTTATGGAAAAAAGATAGGTATTAAGACCTGTTTTCTTTTATTCTTTTTTCCGTTTAGCATTTTTTATCGAAGTTATTATCCAGAGGGGTTGTATTTGCTTCTGTTTGTTTGGTTTGGGTATTTCTTGACGCAGAAAAAATATCTACTGTCGGGTATTTTTTTGTCTCTTCTAAATGTTACAAAAGGAAACAATATGTTGTTAAACGCGTTATTTTTTCTCTATGTATGTAATGATCTTAAAGTAAGGAACCGTGCGTTCTGGAAAAGCATTGGTATTTTTATAATACCAGTAATGCCATTCTTAGTCTGGGTTTTATTTGTTTACAAGCAAACAGGAAATTTTTTATATTTTTACACAGTTCAGTATGCATGGTTTCCGTTGCGTAAGCTTGCGCCAGTCTATAATTTACTTGTTATTTTTTTATTTCCTAGGTTACCTCTTCACCGTTTTCACGCTTCCAAAATTGATGTAATAATGATTGTGATCGTTGGCATACTTCTTTATAAGAGTAAAAAATATTTGCGTCCAGAGTTATGGTGGATGAGTTTTTTGCTCTACGCAACGCAATTGTTGATTACTGACACGATGTCTTTTTCAAGGTATCAGTCTTTTTCGTTTCCATTATTTATCTATATTGCGAGTAAGTTGCAAACGAGATATTTTCTCGCTGTTGGCATGTTATTTTATGCGGGATTGCTTGTGGTTTCCATTTTTTTTGTTAATTGGTATTGGATTGGATGATGATGAAAAAATCAACTCTGATTTGTCTAGTTTTCTTCCTGGGATTTGTTTTGTTTTTTCTGCACGGCGTAGTTAATTTAGATCCGGATTTTGGTTGGCATCTTCGAATGGGACAACTTATTCTTGCAAAAGGTATCCCAAAAACAGACCCATTTTCCTATACAATGCCAAGCTATCCATTTGTTGATCACGAATGGGGAAGTAATGTGCTGATTGCACTGCTGTATCCGTTAGTGGGGATGGTTGGGTTGTCGAGTATATTCGCTTTTCTTGCAACGTTTTCTTTAGTTTTTTCGTATAAGCAAATTCCAAATCTCTCGAGGCCGTTTTCGTTGATTCCTGTTCTTCTTGCACAAAGCGTATTGTTTGCTTTTAGTGGTATTAGAACGCAAATAATTACGTGGTTTTTCTTTTCTCTGCTTCTGGTTTTTATATTTAACGAAAAAATGTGGCGAAGGTGGCGGCTTGCTCTCCCATTTCTGTTTTTTATTTGGGCAAATATGCATGGAGGATTTTTTGTTGGGATAGTGGCAATAGGGGCGTGCGTAGGTTTAAAAGCGTTTCAGAAAAAAACAATAGATTTAGTAGATTTTGCTGTTTTGTTGATGTCAATTCTTGCAACAGTAGTTAATCCATATGGTTGGAGAGTATGGTGGGAGGTGTGGATGCAAGTTTCTGACAATTCACTCCGGTGGACAATCTTTGAATGGCTTCCGGCAGTTTTTACCCTCAATGGCCCATTGTGGGTTTTTATTGCATTTTCCACATCGATACTCTTACGGTATAGGAGCAAAATCGGAGTTGTTCGATCAACATTTTTTTTATTGTTTTTATTGTCTGGTATTTTGAGTGTAAGAAATATTCCATTGTGGATTTTAATTGGTATTCCCACAACTTCGGTTACTCTCTCTCTTTTTTTTCAAGAAGCTATATCTCGACAGAATGGAGAGAATCGTTTCCGTAAAGCGAGTCGTGCATTTTTTTTGATTGTGTTAGTTTTTATATTATTGCAGATGATTCTTGATTTTAGGACTATGTTTGCATCATCTAAATCTTTTTATCCAGAGCAAGCCGTAAGATATTTGCAAAGCCATGCATTTTCTGGACAAGTTTTTTCTGAATATGGATGGGGAGGGTATCTTATCTGGAAATTTCCAGAAAAAAAAGTGTTTGTGGATGGAAGAATGCCAAGCTGGCGTTGGATTTCGCCTTCTCCCAAAGAGAGTGATTATGCATTCAGAGACTATTTAGATGTGATGAATGGCAGGATTCCGATAAAAGGTGTTAGTAAAAAATATGATATTCGTATTGTTTTGCTTGCTGTAACAAAAAAACAAGAAAACCATTTTCCGCAATTAACTAAGCTTGTTTCATTGATTCAGCAGAAGCTCGTTTTTGTCTCACAAAAAACAGGAGAGCACAAAACTCGAGATGTCGAGTTGCAATTGAAAGAAAAAGAAGGATGGAAAGAGATCTATAGAGATTCAGTTGCAGTTATCTACGAGAAGATTTAGCACCTTCCGCCACCGGCCAGGTTTGGTATACAGAGGTTTTTGAGGTCGAAATTACCTCCAAGAAGAGTAAAGACAACGCTAATAATTGCGAATGCTAAGACAATAATGACTAGACCAATGATTGCAGCAACAATGTGATTTCGTGCGCCTTCCACGCCTGCTTTATCTCCTCCAGACAAAATCCATTTAATACCACCGTAAATAAGAAAACCAATAGCTATAAGAATGCCAATAACAAAAAGTAGCGTAATAGCAAACTGAGGAATATTCTGAACGGGAACATTGTTTACCGATCCTGCTGGAGGTTGTAAGCCTATCGGTGTTCCAACGTCGGCCATAGCTGATGCTGCAGTCACAAGGAATAAAGAAGTGCTACCAATAATCCCA
>CAZKLH010000081.1:0-4563 GCA_964553595.1 uncultured Gammaproteobacteria bacterium
GTAGATAAAAACGATAACAGGAGTAAGTATGAGAAAAATTTCAGCAGTTGGTTTCGATAGAAATCCTAAGCCAAGGAAAAATCCCCATAATAACGCATGTTTGACTTGAAAGCTTTTTGCTGTTTTGAGAGAAAAATATGTTGCCCAAAGAAGCATAGACATGAGCAATGAATCAAACAATGCCATTCTGTCATAAAGGAAGGTAAAGGGAGTAATCGAATACAAAAATGAAGATAAAAGGGAGATTTTCTTCGATTGAAAAAACAGCATAGTAAGTTTATAGATAGCAATAACACTGAGAATTCCTGCAACAACAGATGGAAGTCTACCTGCTAGTAGATATTGGTTTGGTTGAAGAATAGTTAAAAAAATCGCAGTTGCCCAGATAAGAAGTGGTGGCTTACCGTCTATAAGTGAGATGAGCCAGTGTGAGTGAGATGTCTCGATGTATTTTGCCCAGTAGATATAGATCGACTCATCGGTAAAAATCGGAAGAAGTAAAATATTGTAGACTCGACTTATGATAAAAACAACGAATAAGGTAAGTAATAAAACTTTGTGTGAAAAATACTTTCCAATATAGGGCATACGAAAAGATTATACATAAAAGCCAAATGGAGAAGCAAATCTTGATATGCTAGTTGACAATTTTTTGGATTATGCTATTCTATAGCCGATGAAATTGCTCGAGAGAAAAATTATCTTCTTTGTTCTTTTTTTGTTGCTCGGAATTGTTTTTTTGCAAGTTCCATTCACGAAGCTTGCAGGTTCTCAAGTATCGTTTACACTATTTGATTTCTTTGCTCCGATAGCAGGCGCATTTTTAGGGCCAATTTTTGGTATCCTAATGGTATTTACTGTTGAGCTTATCAATGTACATTTGCATAATGTTATACCAACAACGGGAGTAATCATTCGGCTTTTTCCAACGCTTTTTGCAACGTATTATTTTGCAGTTTCTGCACATAAGAGATTTCATTGGTATGTTTTGGCAGTTCCAGTAGTTGCTATTTTGCTTTTTGTGATAAATCCAGTTGGAAGAACTGTTTGGTACTATTCTCTCTTTTGGCTTATCCCTATTTTCGCATACTATAAGAGAAGCAATTTGTTCTTAAGAAGCCTTGGTGCCACATTTACCGCACACGCAGTTGGTGGAGCAGCTTGGGTTTGGGCATTTCATCTCCCCGCAGCTGTTTGGAAATCACTTATTCCAGTGGTTATTGAAGAACGGTTATTTTTTGCGGCCGGCATCTCTCTCTCGTATCTGATATTAAAACGTGCGATTTTGTATTTAAGCGCAAAACGCATTCTTCCGACATTCGACCCGATCTCCTCTTGATTTTGAAAAGTTCTTCTAACCTGGTACAATAATTGTATATGCCAACTGTTTCGGTGGTTATTTCTGCGTTTAACGAAGAGGCAAAGATACAAGATTGCCTTAAGTCAGTTGAGTGGGCAGATGAAATCATTCTCGTAGACAGTAGCTCTTTAGACAAAACCGCTACAATAGCAAAAAAATTTACCTCGAAAATTTTTAGCAGACCAAATAATCCCATGCTTAACATCAATAAAAATTATGGGTTTTCTAAAGCAATATCGGATTGGATTCTTTGTCTCGATGCAGATGAGCGGATTAGCGATGAGTTGCAAAAAGAAATTCGTTCAGCAATTAACAATTCTGCCTTATCAAATATCAACGGATATTGGATTCCTCGTAAAAATATTATCTTTGGCAAATGGATGAAGCACACAGGGTGGTATCCCGACAATCAGCTTCGATTGTTCCGGCGTGGAAAAGGAAAGTTTGAAGAAAAGCATGTGCATGAGATGGTCAAAGTTGATGGAGAAACGTCTTATCTTGCTCAACACATAGTGCATCATAATTTTGAGACGGTTTCGCAATTTTTATACAAACATATACAATTGTATGCGCCAAACGAAGCTGAGGTGCTTTTGCAAAATGGTTATACTCCTGTGTTTCAAGATGCTATTCGATTTCCTGTAAAAGAATTTCTAAGTCGTTTTTTTGCAAGAGAAGGGTATAAAGATGGATTGCACGGGCTTGTATTGTCGATTCTTTTGGCGTTTTATCACGAAATAATTTTTGTACTCGTTTGGGAAAAGAAAGGTTTTCCTCCCCACGAACCCCAAGACATGCTCACATCGGTATCAACTATATTGCATGAATCAAAAAAAGAAATAGCGTACTGGATTGCTAATGAAAAAATAAAAACAGCACGTCATGGTTTAAAACGGTACACATTACGATTAAAAAGAAAAATTGCACCGTATCTGTAGAGTAATTTCGAAATGGGAATTTCAAAACGAGCCATCATATTTATTATTATTTTTACGCTACTCTTAACAGACATTGTGGTTGTTAATTACGAAATCTTTTTTAGTCCTCAAAAAGAAATGACACCAAAAGATATGGTTGTTGAATCTCCACCTCAAAATAATTCTGCTACAATAAGCGCATATCAAAAACAAAATATTATAGATAGTTGCTATCCGGATTCATGTGTCGATTTAATTAGAGAAGCGACTGCATCACTTTCTTTATCTCAATCTCCTAAAAAAACAACTGTAGTTTCTCAATCGCAAACTGTTAAAGAATTCTATATACCATTTGGTAGTGGGCAAACGCAGTCAAGCGAATACGAAAATGGGGCAGAGGCGTACATAGATAGCAGTAAATATGGAAAGATTAAAACGGTAACTTTTGAGGCATCGATGTACATACCAACCGTTAATGGAAGAATGTATGCACAGCTGTATGATGTAACCGATCAGCATCCAGTGTGGTTTTCTGAAGTCTCTACAGATTCAGGGCAGTCGCAATTACTGGTTTCCCCGTCAATTACCCTTGACTCTGGGAATAAGTTATATCAAGTGCAACTAAAAACAACCCTAAGCGTTGTATCCATACTTGATCAAGCAAGAGTCCATATTATTACCCAATGAAACAAATCTTTGTCGTTATTCTCAATTGGAACGGAAAAGAAAATACCATCGCTTGTCTTGAATCAATTTCGCGTTTAGATACAAGTTCGTTTTCGCTTACTGTTATTGTAGTTGATAATGCTTCTACAGACGATTCAATCCCAGTAATAAAAAAATCTTTTCCAAAAACTATTGTACTTAAAAACCCAGAAAATATTGGGTTTGGTGAAGGAATGAATACTGGAATTCTATATTCTGTTGACAATCACGCAGATTATGTGTTGCTGTTAAATAACGATACGGTAGTAGATAAGCATCTTCTTGTCGAATTATTGTCAGTTATGGAATCAGATAAAACAATTGGTGTTGTAGCGCCTAAAATATATTTTGAGAAAGGATATGAATTTGATAAATCAAGATATAAAAAAGAAGAATTAGGAAAAGTGTTTTGGTATGCAGGTGGATTAATGGATTGGAATAATGTTATTGGAAGTCATCGGGGAGTCGATGCTGTTGATGTTGGGCAATACGAAACAATTAAAGAAACAGATTTTGCATCTGGTTGTTGTATGCTTGTTAAAACAGATGTGTTTACTACCGTTGGTGTGTTTGACAGAAGATATTTTTTGTACTATGAAGATGCAGATTTGTCAGAGCGTATAAAGAAGGCGGGTCGTAAGGTATTATTTTGTCCAAAGGGATATCTTTGGCATAAGAATGCAGGGTCAGCAGGCGGATCTGGATCATCACTGCAAGATTATTATATTACGAGGAACCGTTTGTTATTTGGTATGACATACGCTCCAATTCGAGCAAAGATCTCTCTTCTTAGAGAAAGTATCTCAATGTTTTTCTCTGGTCGAAGATGGCAAAAAGTAGGGGTAAAGGATTTTTATTTTGGTCGATTTGGAAAGGGGAGTTATTTATGAAACTTTCAGTAGTTATTATTGCAAAAAATGCAGAAGATCAGATTGCAAAAACAATTGAATCTTTGAAATTTGCAGATGAGATAATTGTTGTTGATTCAGGATCGACTGATTCTACTGTAAGCGTTGCTAAGAAAATGGGAGCGATTGTCTCTGTTTGTAAATCAGATAATTTTTCAGACATAAGAAATTATGGAATGGAAAAAACAAAAGGAGAATGGATATTCTATGCTGATTCCGATGAGGTTGTCTCCAAAGAGCTGGCCGAAGACATTAAGAAGCACATCCACGTCAATCGAGAAAATTCAGGCTCTTATAATGTAATTAGAAAAAATTTCTATTTGGGAAATAACGAGTGGCCACATCAGGAGCGACTCACGCGTTTATTTCGAAAGAATGTTTTGAGGGGGTGGCAAGGACGACTCCATGAAAGTCCGATTTATGAAGGTTCTGCAGATGACTTGTCTGGATATTTGCTTCATTATTCACATAGAGATCTTACATCGATGCTTGCGAAAACAATCTTGTGGTCAAAAACGGAAGCAGAGCTTCGAGTAAACGCCAATCATCCTAAAATGACTTGGTGGAGATTTCCGCGAGTCATGTTCACCGCTTTTTTTGATTCGTATGTTTCTCAGCAAGGATGGAAGGCGGGCACAGCTGGTCTTATAGAAAGTATATATCAGGCATTTAG
>CAZKLH010000082.1:0-4417 GCA_964553595.1 uncultured Gammaproteobacteria bacterium
AAGAAAACAGTCATATGATTAGCGTTGAGCGTCTATGAAAAAAATAGAACAAGCAATAGAAATTCTTAAAAAAGGCGGGTTAGTAATTTTTCCAACAGATACTGCATTTGGAATAGGGTGTAGAATTGACGACGAAGCAGCAGTCAAACGATTGTTTGCTATACGAAAGCGTCCGGTAACACAAGCAACGCCTGTGCTTGTAGATACAGTTTTAATGGCGCAAAAATATTTAACGCCAATTTCAAAAGAAGTTGTTGATAAACTTGTCGAGCCATATTGGCCTGGTGCATTAACTATTGTGCTTCCTTGCAAAATGGAGAAAGTTCCATCTCTTGTTCGAGGTGGCGGCAATACAATCGGCGTTCGCATTCCAAATCATAAATCGGCAAGAGCGCTTATCCAAGGAGTTGGTGTGCCAATCTTGGGACCTTCTGCAAACTTCCATGGAGAAAAAACTCCTTATTCATTTGATGATCTCGATCTAAAGCTTGTTGGGCAAGTTGATTTTGTTGTTGATGGAATCTGTTCGGTACGGCAAGCCTCGACAGTCATTGACTGTTCGAAAAAACCCTGGACAATTTTGCGTCGGGGTGCTGTGCGAATTTCAAACGAACAAAAAAAGAATGTTGTTTTGCTGATCGACACATCAAGCAATAAGCATATTGCAGTTGGAATTGTTGTCGATGGGAAAAAATATACAGTAAAAAAAGAAATTGGTTTGCAAAAATCGCAAGTTGTCCTGTCGCTCATTGAAGATCTGTTGAGCAAGCATCATGTCGCTCTTTCCGAACTTACTGCAATCACTGTTAATGAGGGTCCCGGGTCGTTTACTGGTCTTCGCGTTGGTGCATCGATTGCCAACGCATTTTCTTTTGCATTGCAGATTCCAATAAATGGTAAAAAAACTGGGGAGTATATTGCACCTTCTTACTCGTGATATACTAAGTTTTATGAGAGAGTTCCTGTCCCATCTCTTATTGCCAAGGCAATCAAATAATCATCGAGCTAAACTTCTTCACAACCAGACTCTTTTTGTATTAATTTTGCTTCTTCTTGTTGGTTCAATCGCTCTGCCTCATGTTAAATCCTCAATGCCTAGCGTTTTGGGAGATGCAATATCTATTACGAGCTCACAGCTTTTACAAATAACAAATGCAGATCGCAAGGCGCAAGGTCTTTCTCAATTACATTTAGACGATCAGCTCTCTAAAGCAGCAACAATGAAAGCAGCTGATATGTTTTCAAAAGATTATTGGGCACATAATGCACCTGATGGCACAACTCCTTGGGTATTTATTAAGAATTCTGGATATAGTTACACGTTTGCTGGAGAAAATTTGGCGAGAGGGTTTTTTACAGCAAAAGATACTGTCGATGCGTGGATGGCAAGTCCAAGTCATCGTGAGAATATGCTTTCTACGAATTATACCGATGTGGGATTTGCTGTTGAAAAAGGAAAACTGAGTGGCGAGGACACAATTTTAGTTGTTGAGATGTTTGGAAACAAAGGACAACCAAGCAAAGCGCAAGATAATCAGCAAGCCTCAGGGCAAGAACTACCGAACGCTTCTCCCGAATTAGCACCGAATATTCCCCAACAGTTAGGAATTTCTATATCTCAAGCAGCATTGCAGACATCTCCATTTATCGACAGCACAAGTTTTTCTCGAGCTGTTGGTTTGGTTTTTCTTTTCCTTTTTATCGCAGTGCTTGCAATGGATGTTGTCATTGTAAAAAGAAAGCAAATTGTAAGACTGGTAGGACATAATCTTGATCACATGTTTTTCTTTTGCATGCTTGTTGTCCTTGCTATTATGATAGGAAGAGGACTGACTCTTTAGTTGTATGGAAACGAAACATCTCGAGCATTACATGTCGCTTTTAGTTATTTTGTCTTTTGGCGCGCTTGGTGCGATTATCATTCCAGAAAAGCCAATTCAAATGCTTATTATTGCCCTCACAACACTTTTGTACGTCGGTTGGGGAATTTTTCATCATTACCTCCATCATGACTTAGCAACAAAAATTGTGATAGAATACGTGCTTATGGGAAGCTTTGGAATGGCTATTATGTTGTTTATTATACGGGGAGGAATATAGATGAAGGGAGTTATTTTGGCTGGCGGCCTTGCGACAAGACTACGTCCGCTTACGTGGGTTACCAATAAACATCTGTTGCCAATTTATAATAAGCCAATGATATATTTCCCGCTTTTGGCCATGGAAAAAGCAGGTATTAAAGAGGTTCTTATTACAAGTTCTTCAGATCACGCAGGACACATTGAAAATCTATTAAAATCGGGCGATACGTTCAGCATGCAAGTGTATTATGCAATACAAAAAAACCCAAAAGGTGGCATAGCAGATGCAATTGCATTGGCAGAGGATTTTGCAAAAGACGACAAGACTTTAGTTTTATTAGGAGATAATATTTTTCAATATAATCTACATAATGTTGTGGAAAAATTTAAAAAAAGAGAAAAAGGAGCGATGATTTTTGGTATTGAAATGCCAACAGAATCAAAGCAATATGGGGTAATAGAAATGGATAAAAATGGAAAGGTTCTTTCAATCGAGGAAAAACCAGATCATCCAAAATCGAATATTGCGCAAACCGGTATTTACATGTTCGACAGTCGAGTTTTTGATTTTATTAAAAAATTATCACCGTCTGGACGAGGCGAGCTTGAAGTAACAGATTTAAATAACTGTTATGTACAAGAAGGAACAATGGAATGTGAGATACTTGATTGGTGGATCGATGCAGGAACCTCTTTTGACGAATTACTCAGGGCCAACAATATGGTTGCTCAAAAAGTTTTGGAAGGAAAATTATCATGAACATAGCATCAGTAGAAGACGCAAAGAATGTCGTAACATTCGATGTAAACAAAAAGAAAAATGGCTGGCTTACAGAATTATTTAAAGATGGAGAGAGAACAGTGTTATATCTTACCTCACTTGAACCGCATGCGTTTAAAGGATATCATTTGCATAGAGTTCGCGCTGCACGGTACGTGTGTATACGGGGAAAAGTAAAAATCACACTACATATCCCTGGAACACAACAAAGAGAAGAGCATATCCTTGATAGTCAAAAACCAACGAGGTTATTTATTCCAAAAGACGTTGCAACTGGATTATTAAATATTGGAGAAGAAGAAGCGTGGCTTATTAATTTTCCCAACCCTGCATATGACCCTTCTTTAAAAGACGAACAGGTGGAATATACAGAGGAAGATTTGCAGAATGGCATTGTAAAATGAACAAGCCTGCAATTCTTTCTGAAAAATCTGTATTAGTAACTGAGCTCTTTGACGTACACAAGGCAGTAGTTTCTTACCCAAACGGAGAAGAAAATATTCATCACATTATGAGGCGCCGTCCATCGGTTGTTGTTTTTCCACTTACAGAGTCGTATGAATTATATCTTATTGAAGAGTATAGATATTTATATAAAAAGACTATTCTCGATGTTCCGTCCGGATTTATCGATAAGGGAGAAACGTCGATAAAAGCAGCACGAAGGGAGTTAAAAGAAGAGGCTGGAATAACTGCTGCGTCTTGGGAAGAGCTCGCTCGAACAGAAATTGCAGCGAGCGTTATATCTGCGACAGTGCATCTTTTTTTGGCCAGAGATCTTGAAATCGGGAAGCCAAATCGAGAAGCTGGAGAGGTAATGAGAATTGTAAAGATTTCGCTTGCTGATGCAGTGAAGAAAGTAGTAGATGGAGAAATTACACAAAGCACAACAATGACTGGACTTTTGCTTTTAGATAAATTGCATAGAGAAAAAAAATTATAAAAATTGTATGAAACTACTCATTACTGGAGGAGCTGGATTTATCGGAGCAAATTTTATTTTGTACTGGCTAAAAAAATATCCTCAAGATTCTATCGTTAACTACGATAAGTTAACCTATGCAGGAAATTTAGAGAATTTAACTTCTGTCGAACACGATCCTCGATATAAATTCGTTCAGGGAGATATTTGCGACGCAAAGAAAGTCTCTGAAGTCATGCAGGGGATTGATACTGTTGTCCATTTTGCCGCAGAAAGTCATGTCGACAGATCGATTTCAGATCCTTCTGCCTTTGTTGTGACGAATGTTGTTGGCACGCAAGTTCTTTTAGAAGCAGCTCTAAAACAGAGCGTAAAAAGATTTCATCATGTTTCAACAGATGAAGTATTTGGGAGCTTAGATCTTTCTGATAAAAATAAATTTAATGAAAGTACAAATTATAATCCAAGAAGTCCATATGCTGCAAGTAAAGCAGGATCGGACCATTTGGTCAGAGCGTATCATGCGACTTTCGGACTTCCCATAACCATAACAAATTGTTCGAATAACTTTGGTCCATATCAATTTCCAGAAAAACTTATTCCTCTTGCAGTAACAAATATTTTGGAAAATAA
>CAZKLH010000083.1:0-4348 GCA_964553595.1 uncultured Gammaproteobacteria bacterium
TTGACGGGGACGGCGAAGATATTGTATAGTACTGCTTAGCCTTGTTGTCCAAGGATTTTATTTTAATTATTTATGGCAGAATCAAAAAAGTTTCTACGCAACAAACCCCATGTTAACATTGGTACTATTGGCCATGTTGATCATGGAAAGACTACATTAACCGCAGCAATTGCAACCGTTCTTTCTAAAAAGGGAATGGCACAAGCAATGAAATACGAGGATATCGATAATGCTCCAGAAGAAAAAGCACGAGGAGTTACAATCAACATTTCCCACATCGAATACGAAACAGATAAACGCCATTATGCCCACATAGATGCCCCAGGACACGCTGACTACATTAAAAACATGATTACCGGTGCAGCTCAAATGGACGGATCGATTCTTGTTGTTTCGGCTCCAGACGGGCCAATGCCACAAACAAGAGAACACATTTTATTAGCCCGCCAAGTCGGCGTACCAGCAATTGTCGTGTTTTTGAATAAAGTAGACATGGTACAAGACGCAGAGCTTTTAGATTTGGTCGAAATGGAAGTTCGAGAACTTCTTACAAAATATCAATATCCAGGAAATGATGTGCCAATAATCAGAGGTTCAGCACTTAAAGCGCTCGAGGGCGACGCAGAAGCAGAAAAGCAGATTATGCAGCTCATGGATACAGTCGATAGCTACGTTCCAACACCAAAACGCGATATCGATAAGCCATTCTTAATGCCTGTTGAAGACGTTTTCTCAATCAAAGGACGAGGAACAGTCGTTACTGGAAGAGTAGAGCGAGGACAGGTTAAAGTGAACGAATCAGTTGAAATTATTGGTATTAAAGATACAAAGACAACAGTCGTAACAGGCGTTGAAATGTTCCGAAAACAACTCGATGAAGGTCAAGCAGGCGACAACGTTGGACTTTTGCTTCGAGGAATCGAAAAAGCAGACGTAGAACGAGGACAAGTTGTTGCAAAACCAGGAAGTATTACTCCACACAAAGAGTTTGAGGCAGAAGTCTATATTCTTGCAAAAGAAGAAGGCGGACGCCATACACCATTCTTTACAGGATACCGCCCACAGTTTTATATTCGAACAACCGATGTGACCGGTGAGGCAACGCTTCCAAAGGGTGTCGAGATGGTCATGCCAGGAGATAATGTGAAAATGACAGTAAAACTTATTAGCCCAGTTGCCATGGAAGAGGGTTTAAGGTTTGCTATCCGCGAAGGCGGCAAGACGGTTGGAGCTGGAGTAATAAGTAAAGTTATTGCCTAGCCTCTGCCAAAAGTTCTTTGATGTTTTACAAAAATGCCTAAAGGAAGACTTCGAGTACGTTTAAAAAGTTACGATGCGCGAGTAATTGACTCATGCTGTCAACAAATTTTGGACACGGCAATTCGAACGGGCGCAAAAGTAGTCGGTCCAATTCCCCTGCCAACACAGCGTAGCGTCTATGCTGTGAATAAATCACCATTTATCGATAAGGATGCACGAGATCACTTTGAGATGCGAGTTCATAAACGACTTGTCGATATTATTTCACCAACAGATAAAACAATTGATAGTCTTACACATTTGGAGTTACCGGCTGGCGTTGATGTAGAAATCAAAATGTAGCCATAATTGTTTTTAATGTCTCGATATAGTATAATTGTTTGGAAAATGGAGGTTTACAAAGTCTAGGTTAGGTCCATCCCCTAGCTTTTTAGGGGGATATACAAAAAGCGGAAGATATGGTAGCCTACTAGGCTACCTTTTTTGTTTTTATGGTGCAGACGTTATTTGGAATAAAAGAAGAACAATCACAGCGGTTTTTAGCAAACGGCACACGGATACCAGTGACGAATGTGCATGTTGTGCCAATGCCTGTTGTTGCAACAAGAACAAAAGATAAAAACGGATATTCTGGAGTGCAAGTTGGGATTGGAACAAATAAGCACAACAAAAAATCCCTTAAAGGAATGATAAAAGAGGCAAAGTTAGAAAAAACGCCTCTTTTTTTTCGAGAAATTCGAGTTGCAGATGATAAGGCTCAAGATCTTCCAGGTCTTGGCGAATTAATCAATGCAGGAGATGTACTGCAAGCAGGAGATATTATTGATGTTGTTGGTGTATCAAAAGGAAAAGGATTTGCTGGAGGCGTAAAACGGTACCATTTTAAAGGAGGCCCAAGGACGCACGGTCAATCCGACAGAGAGCGAGCACCTGGATCTATTGGTCAAACAACAACGCCAGGAAGAGTGTATAAAGGAAAACGAATGGCTGGCAACATGGGACACGAGAGGGTCACAGTGCAGCATTTGCAAGTACTTTTGGTAAACGGAGAAAACGTATTGGTAAAAGGATTGATTCCAGGACATATCAACAGTTTGGTGATGCTCGCAAAATCAGGAGAAGATAAAAAATTTGTTGGACTTATGGCTACTGAGGCCGAACAGAAAGCAGCAGAAAAAGAAGCAGTCGAAGAAACAAAAATTGAAGAAACTGTACTCCCAGAAGAGCCAAAAGAAGAAAAGGAGAAAGTAGAAGATGCCAAGAGTTAATACAAAAAAATCAAAAACAACAGAAAAAAAGGTTGAGAAAAAAGCCGTTGTTGCGTCTGTGGCAAAAAAAACTGTAAAAACAGCGCCTGCGAAAACAGGTGAAAAATTACACAGTAGTTTATCGATTGAGGTGTTTGATGGGAAAGGAAAGCCAGCGGGGAGCATTGATTTACCAAAAGAATTGTTTGGCGCAAAAATAATCCCTTCTCTTATGGCTCAAGCAGTTCGAGTGTATCTTGCGAATCAGCGCTTGGGGACACAGTCGACAAAAACAAGAGGGGAAGTCAGAGGGTCAACTAGAAAAATTTATAAGCAAAAAGGAACAGGACGAGCGAGGCATGGAGGAATTAGAGCTCCAATTTTTGTTGGCGGAGGCATTGCTCTTGGACCAAAACCACGAGATTTTAGCTTAAAAATGCCAGAAAAAACAAAAAGAGTCGCACTTGCATCAGCTCTTTCGGCAAGGCTAAAAGACGGAAGCATAAAAGTGGTTTCTGGTATTGACACGATGGAGTCAAAAACAAAAGCAATGATGTCGGTACTTGATAGTTTGTCTCTTTCTACAAAGAATAAAAAGATTCTTTTTGTGTTGCCAAACATGCAGGAAAATAAAGCTATTGTGAGAGCAGCTCAAAATATCGCAGGAGTCACGATTCGACCAGCCTATACACTTAATACATTCGAAGTGTTGGATAATCGAACATTATTGTTTCTCAAAGAGGCGATTCCTGCAATGGAAAAGCATTTTGTTTCAAAAAACTAATTTATGGATGACTATACTGTTTTAATACGGCCAATTATAACCGAACGAGCTTCCAAGGAAGCAGATTTTGATAAGTTTACGTTTGCTGTAGCGGTGAAGGCAGATAAGAATCTTATTAAAAAGGTTATCGAGAAAAAATTTAATGTCAAAGTCTTGGATGTTGCAACAAGGATTATGAAAGGCGGAACGACACGAATTGGCCCAAAACGTGTAGAAGTCAAAAAACCATTCTGGAAGAAAGCAACAGTAAAATTGCAAAAAGGGCAAAAGATTGTCTATACAGAAGTAGAAGAAAAAGTGCAAACAAAAGAAAAACCAAAGAAAGAAAAGAGTAAATAAATACTATGAAGCAATTAAAAACAATACGAAAAAAACATTCAGGACGAGACGTTAGCGGTAAAGTTGTCGTAAGGCACCAGGGTGGTGAGCAGAAGCGATTTCTTCGCGAAATCGACTTTAAGCGAACCAAGCACGGTGTTTCTGGTCGAGTTGTCTCAGTTGAGTATGATCCAAATAGAACAGCCGATATTGCCCTTGTTCATTATGCAGACGGAGACAAGCGATATATGCTTCGACCTTTGAATCTTAATGTGGATGATTTGATTGTTTCTGGGGAAGCTGTTGATGTTAAGATTGGAAATGCACTGCCTCTTTCTGTATTGCCAATTGGAACAGTCGTGCATAATGTTGAGCTAACTCCTGGTCGGGGAGGACAATTTGCCAGAAGTGCTGGAACTGCGGCTTTTGTTTCGGCAAAAGAGGGAGGGTTTGTTCATTTAAAGCTTCCATCAGGAGAAGTGCGAAAAATTCGCTCAAGCTGCATGGCAACGGTTGGACAGCTGGGGAATATTGATTGGAAAAATGAAGTATTCGGAACAGCTGGGCGAAGGAGACGCATGGGAATTCGACCAACGGTTCGAGGAGTTGCACAGGATCCAAGATCTCATCCACACGGAGGAGGAGAAGGACGAAGTGGTATCGGTATGAATACGCCAAAAACATATGCTGGGCGAAAAGCGGTTGGATAAACGAGGCGTCCGAATAAAGATTCAAACAA
>CAZKLH010000084.1:0-4271 GCA_964553595.1 uncultured Gammaproteobacteria bacterium
CTTTTTTATATAATTCAAAAAAGTTTTTAATCTCTCCTCCTCGCGGTAAAATATAAAAACACACAACTCTATGAGAATTTTCTATAAAATATTGCCTTATAAATCCATCAAACTGCAAAGTCGAAGTATGGAAAATATTTCCATAAATATTTTTTCTTAATTTCATTACAAATTTTTTTCTATGATACGTCCATTCTTTTTTTTACTAAATTGAAGTTTTGCAAATTCAACACAGTGCTTACTCATATCTTGCAATAACTTTTGTTTTCTATATAAATCATTAATCATAGTAGTTATTGAGTTACTTGTTTGAGAAACAAAGAAACCAACACTAGAAACAACCAGTTCTTTCACGCCTCCTGTTTTTGTAGCAATAACTGGTGTGCCACAAGATAAGGATTCAACCAGCACGCGAGGGATACCCTCAGCATATGTTGCTGTTGCTTGGACAGAGGGAATAATGGTAACATCTGCCGCGGAATAGTAATATGGAAGATCATTTTTTTTAATTTGTCCAATAAATAAAATTTTCCCATCATGTTTTGATGCTTCTATTAATTTTTCCTTTAATGGACCAGATCCAACAAACACAATTTGTATATTTTTGTTTATTTTTTTAGCCGCTCCCATCAACAAGCTTATTCCTTTCGCAGCAACAAACCTACCAGCAAAGAATACAATAAACTTGTTTTTGTCCAAATGGAGTCTTTCTCTACTTTTTATTTTATCTTTTGGCATAAAAAGTTTGTCATCGATCCATTGATGGTACACCACTATTTTTTTCCCTATTACGCCTATCATTTCTAGTTGTCTTTTTGCATCATGTGTTAAAACAAGCACTCGTGTTGCATAATTTAAAATAAATGCAAGGATTTTTGCATAAATACTTTTCTTCTGAAAATAAAACAAGACATGCGTATTAACGGTAAGTGATTTTTGAAATAGATAGGAAAGAAAAACGCCTATAACTGCCATGTTGAATCCATGGGCTTGAATAACATTTATTTTTTTTCTGTTTAACAAAAGAAATATTATAGAAACGAACAGAATTGGAGGAGCAAGATATAAAAATTCAAGGAGAGGAACTTTTTCTAATCTATTAAACAAATTAAATCGAAACCATGGAATTCGAATAATTAAACTATTTTTATCTCTTTCAAAGTATTTTCCTTTTCCAGTAGATATAATCGGTTGATAAGTTATAACCGTTACATGGTGATTTTCTTTTTTTAAAAAATCACAAAGATCATCAAGATGAGATTCAACTCCCCCAATGTTTGGAGAAAATACAAAAGATATTAAAAGAATTGACTTAACGTTTTTTTTGAGCATGAGTAATTTTATTTCCTAATAATATGTCCTGCACAGTTTTTTCAACAGCGACTTTCGACGAATTATGGGCAGCAAAACCCATCTGGGAAAGCTTTTGAACGTCTAAAGAAAATTCAGGAACATCTCCCTTCCATCCGTAAGCCGTATTTTCATATTGCACCAAAACGTTTCGCAGTTTCATCTTCTGTATAATAATTTTTACAATTTCTCTTACCGTAATAGAATCACTTGTGCCAACGTTGTATATGCCTATTTTTTCTTTTTTTTGCTCTATTAAAAAGTTAATACTTCTAATAGCATCTTGTATATACAGATAAGGTTTTTTTTGATTCCCATCCCCTAACACCTCCAACATGCTTTGATCTTTATTGAGTTTATTCATTAAATCATATATTACTCCATGCGTTGCCGGAGCACCAATAACATTAGCAAAACGAATAACAATAGATTCTATCCCATACTGAGCAGAGTACCCACTAATAAGACCTTCGCATGCAAGTTTTGTAGCACCATATAGAGAAATTGGCAAACAAGAACCGTATTTTTCGTTAATAGGTCTTCCTTCTCCTATTCCATATACTGTCATGCTGGAGGGAAAAACTATTTTCTTAACGTTATTTTGTCGCATACACTCCAAAACATAAAATGTTGCAAGAGTATTTTGCTTAAAGTCGATAGAATGATTAGTGCTCCCTTTTCGAACATCGGAATTAGCGCAAAAATGGTAAACAATATCATGCTTTACCATGCTCTTTGAAAGAACACGCTTATTGAGTACATCTGCTTCAATGAGAGATAAAAAAGGAGATCGAAGACAAGAGGAAAGAAAAGACTTATTCCCTTTTGAGAAGTTGTCGTATACCGTAACGGAATGTCTTTTTTTTATCAGATCTACAACTAAATTTGATCCAATAAATCCAGCGCCGCCAGTGATAAACGCCTTCATATTTTTCTGGCTACCACAAACAAACCGACGGTCGAAATATTTTCATTGAATTTTCTATTGTTTCTTCTATCCAATCTATTAATTATATCAAAAACATTGGTGAATAAGGTTTTCTTATCATTTTCATGAAATTTACTCATTGAATTTTTTACCTGCTGTGGAAGACTGCTTGACGTTCTGAGTCGAAATCCAATGTTTGTTAAATAATGATTAAACGGCAAACCATAATGCGTGAGACATTCGAATCTATCGATTTTTAACCCCTCCTTCTGGAGAAGTTTTTTTAACTCAGGAACTTGATACAAACGTTGATGAAACGCCCAAACTCCTGACCAAAAACCAGTTTTTACGTGAGCATGAAACACTCGTTGAAGAATATAATTTACCGGATCCCAAAAAAATGGAAAATTCCAATGAGGTACAGTTATATAAAGTCTTCCATTTTTTTTAAGCACGCGCTTCATCTCGCGTATTCCTTTTGAATCTTCTGGAAGATGTTCCAATACTTCACTACAGACTATCTTGCTAAACATATTGCTCTTAAATGGCATTTTCGTATCTATATCTCCAACAACATAATGGACAGAGGAATTTCTAACTTGTTTTTTAGCGTTTTTTATAGCTTGCACATCATTATCAATTGCTGTTAGCTTATAACGACCTAGGCTTGAAAGAAGATGGAGGTAAAAACCATCGCCACAACCGACATCTAATATGGAATCCTTACTGCTGGGGTCTAACTCTGTTACTAAAAGTTTTGCTCTCCGTTTTAGACACATGTCGCCTGTTTGAGAGAGGAGATGTTCAAGCTTTTGTTGATCAACCATACGAATAAAATTAATCGAAGTGCCCTGACCTGCAAATATCTTCTATTATTTTTGCATTATCGTATGTTAGTTTATAATCCGGAAATTCATCTAAAAATTTCGTGTTGTCCGAAATATACCAGATGTGATCTCCCTTTCGGTTTTGATCGATATATTTTGTTTTTGCTTTTTTCCCAAGTATTTTTTCTGCAAGTGTAATCGCTTCAAGAATTGATGTATTTGAGAACCTTGATCCTCCAAGATTATATGCCTTTCCACTCGTAGGTTTTTTATAAAAATGGTAAAACGCGTTGACAAGATCATATGAATGAATATTATCTCGGACTTGTTTTCCTTTATATCCGAAAATAAGATATTTTTCTTTTCTATAGATACAACGAATTAAATACGCAAGAAAACCATGGAGTCTTGTTCCTGAATGTGCTGGCCCCGTAAGACATCCCCCACGAATGCTCACCGTATTCAATCCAAAATAACGACCATATTCCTGCACCATAATATCTGCAGCAAGTTTCGCGGCTCCAAAAAGACTATGCAATGAATTATCAAGACTCATTGTGTCATCAACGCCCTTATAATATTTATGATTCTTTGGCAGATCCCAACGAGTCTCTAATTCTACAACCGGCAATCTATTTGGAGTATCTCCATAAACTTTATTCGTTGATGTAAAAATAAATACTCCTTTTGGTGAATATTTTCGATAATTCTCCAGAACATTCAAGGTTCCATTTGCATTGACGCCAAAATCAGTAAATGGCTCACGAGCAGCCCAATCATGAGAAGGCTGTGCAGCTGTATGAATAATTAAATCAAATGTATTTTTTTTAAAAATTTCCTCAAGTTTTTTATTATCTCGAATATCTACATTATAATGAACATATTTATCTTTGAATTGCTTTTTAAGTTTTTCTCGATTCCATTTCGTACTTGCTTCTTCTCCAAAAAAATATTTTCGCATGTCATTATCAACACCAAAAACTTGGAAATTCAAATTCGCAAAATATTTAACTGCTTCAGAACCGATCAATCCTGAGGATCCTGTAATTAACACTTTCTTACCAGAGGATTTTTTCTTGAAGACTGTCTTTTTTCTTTTTTGTGGTTTCATTAATAGTAGCTATTATAACAAAACAATATGGATTGTAAATAGGGTAAGTCTACTG
>CAZKLH010000085.1:0-4259 GCA_964553595.1 uncultured Gammaproteobacteria bacterium
AGAATAGGATGTGGCGCCGTAACAATCTGCATGGTTATATTATAGCATGAGTAGCGAGCACTTGAGATTAATCAAAGTGTTTTGCTTTTTCTTTTAGACTTTGTTACTGTTAAATAACTACTCATGATTAGAGATTTTGACGTTGTTATTATCGGAGCTGGTATTGGTGGTTTGTCTATTGCTCATTTACTCGCAAAAGAAAAATTACGGGTTGCAATGATAGATGCGAAAGCAAACTTGCCTCATGTCTCCTTCTATACGCTTGGCAGCTTCATGGATTTAGATAGATATGGTTTAACCAGAAATGTAGTGGCAGCAGATATAACAGAAGGTTTTTTTCATTCAAGCCATTTTCATCTAAAAAGAGGAGGGGGTAATTACCATTGCTATATTATCAATAAGAAAAATTTGTATCAGGAGTTGCTGGACAAAGCAAGACAGAATGGAGTAGTAGTATTTGAAGGAACAGAGATAGAAACACATAAGCAGGTTGAAGATGGAATGATAACCTCTGTTTCAGATAGAAAAGGTGACGAGTACAGTGCAAAAGTGTTTATTGACTCGAGTGGTGTTTCAGGATTTTTTAGTCGCAAATTTGGCCTTCAAGATAAAGAATTTAATATTGCAACTGGTCTTGAATACAATGTCGAGTATACAGGACCACAAAACCAGGCTCATTTGTATACAGGGAAACTCTACCAAGGAGGATATGGATGGCTTTTCCCGTTTGGTGGGAAAAGAGCAATATTGGGATATGGTTCTTTTAATAATACAGCACGCCAAGAATTAAAAAAGAGACTTAATGCAATGCTTGAAGTGCCTTTCATAAAGAATGTTGTCAAGAAAGATAATGAAGAACTTAGTGGAGGAACGATTCCCGTAACAGATGTAAAAACAAAGTTTGTGTATAGCAACGTTGTTTGTATTGGAGACTCTGTTTCACAAGTAAATCCGATTGTCGGTGAGGGGCATCGGTTTATACTCGAGTCTGGCAAGATTGCTGCTCCATATATAACCCAAGCAATCTTAAAAAATGATCTAGAAATATTACATGGTTATGAGAAGGAGTGGTATGGGAAGTTTTATACAGATTATAAGTGGAGCAGAATACTTCAGCAAAAAGCAAACAGCGCAAGTAGAAGTGATTTTCTTATGGATTTATCAACAGTCTATTTAGCATTAAAACGAAATAAGACATTTGTTGATATGATTGCGGGTCATATCTCATTTTGGTCTTTTCTGTTTCCTTAAGCGCTTTGAGGTTCGAGGCTATTAACTTATTTTTTACTACTATCCTATTGTGGGCTTTGTAGTTCAACTGGATCTGGGGCAACAACATTATCAGGTCTCCTAATGTGGAATTCAGCAGTGATACTCATAGGAAAAGGTAATCGTGCTTGCCCATAGGGGTTTGCTGAATCTCTTGTTGGGTAAGGTCCTCTAGCCTCAACTCGTTGAGCGTCGGTTGTTCTTCTGTAATACCCTCCGATACCTATTTTTGCGAGCAATTCTCCACACTCTTTCATCGTTGATGATTATATCTTATAATAAAATAAAAATCAACAACATGTTTGTTTGAAGATAAAGAACTGACAGTATTCTATAAGCGTTTTTTAGCGAGTGTTTGGGACGGGTAATTCTCCCCAATCTTTTAACGACTTCAATGCATCTGGATCGTTTTTGGAAAAATGGTCGAGAACGTAATGCATTGTATCAACAGCTTTTTGCTCTAAGCCCTTGTCGGCGACTTTGCCGTTTTTCCCAAGTGCTTGCTCGTGATAATACAATCCTAGCGCATAATATGCGTCTTTGTAGTCTGGTTTAAGCTGGATTGTTTCTTCAAGCGTTTTTATTGCATTCACAGGTTCGTTATTTTGTCCATACAAAAGGCCCAAGTTATACGAGACTTTTGCATCTGTTGGGGCCAAGGCATGCGCTTTTTTAATTGCATCAAGGGCCAAGGACAAAAATGACGGATCGACTTGAGAAAGCGCGTAAAACACACGCACTCGTGTTTTCCAATACACGACATTGTTTGGGTGTGTTGCAACGATGACATTGCTTTCTTGTATGGCATTTTTGGCAAGAATCGCAGAAGTTGTTGCCTGTTTTTGCAGTGCAAATTCTTCTGCAAGAATTGCTGTGTTTATCGAGAGTTCGTCAAGAAATGCTGGTTCGGATGGCCTCAGAGACACAGCGTTGACTAAATGTGGATATGCATTTGAATATTCGGTAGCTCTATCAAGATTGTATCCAGATGCATATTCAGTATCTCCGATCCAAAAACGAATAAGAAAGGCGAGTAAAATGGCAGTAGTTGTGAGTATGACAAAAATAAGGATCGCTTGTGCGAAGAATATCGTTGA
This sequence comes from uncultured Gammaproteobacteria bacterium, assembly GCA_964553595.1. GTDB lineage: Bacteria > Patescibacteriota > Microgenomatia > Levybacterales > UBA12049 > CAZKLH01. The sequence goes on from CAZKLH010000085.1 coordinate 2,367, forward strand.
GTTTTGCTTTTGGTTTTTTTGCATTGGGAAGGTCGAAGGCGCTTTTGGATATGAGAGGAGATAACGTGGTGAAAGTTGATCGGTTAAAACAAGGACAAATGCTGGAATAAGAAAGAAAAAGATGTTGATTATCACAACCGAAAAACCGAAAAAGTTACTGATCAAAATTGAAAGATATCCGGTAAAAAGAGCAAGAACCAAAAAGAAGGATTGTTTGTCTTTGTCAGAAAAGAGAAGATAGCGAAGCGTTATGTAAAAAAACCATGCAATCAATAGTATGTAGGTTCCGAGTCCAAACGCTCCGGTTGTTGCTAAATAGTTAAGATATTCATTGTGAGCTTTGTTATACAGATAATCCCATTCAGACGTAAGATTGTGAGCAGCTGGTCTGTATTGATAGTAGGCAAATGCATAGGTTTCAACGCCAGTGCCAAACAGGGGATGTGCTTTCCAAATATCGATTGCTCCTTTCCAGACAATTTTTCGAATTTCAGACGATTCAGTTCCTCCGGTTTCCAATGCCGGACCTTGTACTACTGGTTTTGTGTTTTGGGGAGCGGTCTTAAGAAGATTTGTTATCTTTGGTGTAAATGGCGTGCCGGCAAAAAGAGAGATCACAATAGTGAGTATCGCAATAACGGAAAATAGGCGAGCGTTGGTTTGTATAAACTGTAGTTTTTTGATTGCGAAAATAACAAAAAAGACAAAAAGCGCGGCAATAAGTGCCAGGAAGCCAGATCTTGATGCAGTAAAAATAATGTCAACGTATAAAAGCGCTGCTAACAGAATTGATGAAAGGGTGAGTTTGGATAGAGTTTTTTTTGCAAAAAACTGGTTCAGCAAGAAAGCCAGCGATAGCGGTAAAAGCGCTGCTAAATATGCAGCAAGCCAGTTTGGTTGGCCAAGTGTTGAGAATATTCTGACTTTTGGTTGGAATGCGTCTGTCCAGCAAGAGACATCGAGTGTTCCTCGAAACATAAGGCACGTTGGATCGTAGCCAAAATGAGAAGGAAAACCCCATAGGGCAACAACTGCACACGAAATAAGGCTAAAAAGCAGGAGTCGTTTTGTCATTTTCACTATCTGAGATCCGGAGTTTTGTTGTAGATCTTTTGATTGGGTCGGGTTTTGTGTCTCGTTGCTTTTCGATGAGCCAAAATTACTGACAAACGCATAATACAAGAGTATGTAGGCGATAATAGAAATAAGCCCGCCATTAAATCTTGAATAATATCCCCATAACGACACGTGGGTATCGAGGGAGTGGAATGTTGCAATGATTTGCGAAAGGAGGAAAAGAAGAATAGGAATGTCTAGTGGCGTCCTTTGAATAAAAAATCGCTTTTTTAAAGCCATTTTTACAAGCCATGACCCAATAATAAGTATGGTAAGGCCAAACGTGAGCCACATTTTGTTGAACTCAAACAACTCAAATGTGTTGCTCGTAAAAGTGAGTGGAACAAGAAGAAAAAGCGCGTAAAACGAGTAGGTAATTATTAGTCCGCAAATCTTGGTTAGCAGTGTAATCATGTAATAGGCTCTATTTTATCATAATTTTCCACTTTGTCGTATTGGAAAGACATGCGGTACGTGCTAGAATGTTTCTGCAAGCGTATGTCATAGTACGTTCTTTTTCTTGTCGTTAACACAATATATGTTTGACAAATTTTTTTCACTTTTTTCCCACGATATCGGTATTGATCTTGGTACAGCAAACACGCTTGTGTGGGTAAAAGGAAAAGGCATTATTATCAGAGAGCCATCGGTTGTTGCCATGCACAAAAAAACAAAAAAAATGATTGCAATTGGCACTGAAGCAAAACGAATGGTTGGAAAAACAGATCGGAAGAGAGTCGTGAAGGGAAAGAATTTACGTCCTGGTGTAGATGTCGG
>CAZKLH010000086.1:0-4253 GCA_964553595.1 uncultured Gammaproteobacteria bacterium
GACTGGTCGTATTTTGATGAATTGCTTCTTTCGATGGGCTATGGCGTATATGGATTAACACGTCGGAGCAGCAAGATCAACAACGAAAGAATAAAGCATATAGAAGATAAAATCACGCTTGTACAAGGGGACTTGCTCGACCAAAGCTCTCTAGCAGCAGCAATTGAAGATTCACAGCCCGACGAAGTATATAATTTAGCAGCTCAGTCATTTGTGAAAACATCCTGGAATCAACCCGTTTTAACTGGAGAATTCACTGCCTTAGGTGTTACGCGAATGCTCGAGGCCATCCGAGTTGTCAATAGGAAAATTAAATTTTATCAGGCATCTTCGTCTGAGATGTTCGGTAAAGTTACCGAAACGCCGCAAAAAGAGACCACTCGTTTTTATCCAAGGAGTCCTTATGGAGTTGCAAAAGTGTACGGGCATTATATTACAGTGAATTATAGAGAAAGTTTTGATATGTTTGCCTGTTCTGGAATTCTTTTTAATCATGAGTCTCCAAGAAGAGGCCTTGAGTTTGTTACGAGAAAAATAAGCAATGGTGTTGCCAGAATTGCATTAAAAAAACAGAAAAAAATAGATTTAGGAAATCTTTCGTCGAAACGGGACTGGGGATTTGCAGGCGATTTTGTCGAAGCAATGTGGATGATGTTACAACAATCAAAAGCAGACGATTATGTTATCGCCACAGGAGAAAATCATAGCGTTAAGGAATTTGTCGAAATGGCATTTTTTGTTGCTGGTATTTCTGATTGGGAGAAATATGTTTCGGCAGGAAAACAGGAACACCTGCGACCAGCAGAGGTTGATTATCTTATTGGGGACTACGGCAAAGCAAAAAAAACGCTTGGATGGAAACCAAAAACAAGTTTTAAAGAATTAGTGACAATGATGGTGCACGCTGATCTTGCAAGAGAAAAGGAAAATGCGTGATATTTTATGCAGACCATACTTGTTTGCGGAGGCGCAGGTTTTATAGGATCACACCTTTGTGAGAAACTACTCAATGAAGACAATTTGGTTGTTTGTATTGACAATCTTATAACTGGCAATAAAAAAAACATAGAAGCTTTTTTGTCTAACCCCAATTTTTTGTTTATCGAGCACGACATAACGACATCCAACGACTCTCTCAATAACAAGCTAAAAAGTATAACCTCAATGCATGCTATTTTTCATTTGGCAAGTCCTGCATCTCCTAACAAAAAAAGCCCAAGAAGTTACATGGCTTTTCCCATAGAAACATTACTCGTTAATTCTGTTGGGACGTATAATCTTTTAGAGCTTGCTCAGAAGAATAATGCTAAGTTTTTATATGTTTCATCTTCCGAAGTTTACGGAGATCCAGCAATTTCTCCTCAGGATGAATCCTATTTTGGCAATGTAAATCCAGTTGGTGTTCGGTCGGTCTATGACGAAGGAAAGCGATTTGGAGAAGCAATAACAATGGCATATGTTCGAAAATTTGCATTAGACGCTAGAATTGTTCGGATCTTTAATACATTCGGCCCAAAAATGCAAAAAGACGATGGAAGAGTTATTTCAAATTTTATTACCCAAGTGCTCGAAGGAAAAGATATTACGGTATACGGTGCAGGAGAACAAACAAGAAGTTTTTGTTTTGTTTCGGATATGGTTTTGGGACTTACAAAAGCAATGTTTACAGAAAAAACGCAAGGACAGGTTATTAACCTTGGTAATCCTAATGAACGCACCATAAATGATCTTGCTAAACAAATAAACGGCATGATGGGATCAAAATCGTCTGTTGTTCATGAAGAAGCTGCGGAAGAAGATCCAAAAAGACGAAAGCCAAATATCGAAAAAGCAAAAACTGTTTTAAGCTGGGAACCATCTGTGGATATTAAAGACGGACTAGAAAAAACAATAGCATATTTTCGAAGTATATGAAAGTTGTTGTAATTATTCCGACCTATAATGAAAAAGGGAATATAGAAAAACTTATACCAATTCTCGAAGAAAAAATATTTCCGACAATTAAAAAACACAGCATGTGCATTCTCATTGCTGACGATAATTCTCCTGATGGCACCATTGATTCAGTAAGAGAATTTATGAAGAAATGGGAAAACATCGACATAAATATTGGAGAGAAGAAAGGATTGGGGGCAGCGTATGTGCGAGCTATGTCTTATGCGGTCGAAAAGATGAACGCAGATGTCATGTTTGAAATGGACGCAGATTTTTTCCATGATCCAGAAAAAATTCCTGAATTTATTAAAGAGATTGAAGAGGGATACGACATGGTTATAGGAACTCGTTACAGCAATGGAGGGTCTATTCCTTCAAATTGGGGAATTGATAGAAAAATATATTCCGTTGCAGGCAATATGCTTGTCCGTTCAATCCTTATGCGGTTTTCTATTCATGATTGGACAGGCGGATACCGGGCATTAAAAAAAGCAGTTTTTTTGAAAGAAAAAAATAGTCTGCAGCAGTTTACGGGATATACGTTTCAAGTGGCGTTTTTGCATAAAGCTGTTCAAGACGGTTTCAAGGTAGCTGAAGTGCCATTTGATGCGGTTGATAGAACCTACGGCAGATCAAAATTTGCACCTCTCGAATATATTTTTAATCTTCTTAAATATGTTATTGTTGCAAGAATTAAAGAGTTGGTTTTTGGAAAGTTTGGGAAATTTTTGGTTGTTGGCGGTTTTGGTTTTGTTATTAATACTGTTGCCTTACGACTTCTTGTAGAAAAAGCTCATTTTGCTCCAGAATCGGCAAATCTTGTTGGTGCAGCTATTGCTATTTTTTCAAATTTTAACCTCAATAATCTTTGGACATTTAAAGATACGAAGTTTGCCAGTATAACCATGTACCTTTTGAAGTTGGTGCAATTTTATGCAACATCTGCATTTGGTGTGATAGTTATTCAAACAGGGACTATTGCCTTGGGAGATAAGTTATTCGGGAAACAGTTGTATTTTCTCTATTATATTTTTGGCACGGGCCTTTTACTTATTTGGAATTTTACCATTTATAATCTTGTAATCTGGAAAAAGCCCCAAAAATGAAAATCTCCATTGCACAATGGGTTCGTTCAATCAGAATAGCTCACATAATAGTTGCAATAACGCTTGTCGCTGCTGCATTTTTAAGACTCTATAAAATCTCTGATTACATGACATTTTTGGGAGATGAGGGAAGGGATGTATTAGTTGCTTATGGCATTCTTCATGGACATTTTACACTTCTTGGTCCCACAGCATCAGTCGGAGGGTTTTTCTTGGGGCCTATTTATTATTATTTTATGACACCATTTCTTTTTTTGTTTCATTACGATCCGGTCGGGCCCGCTGTTATGGTTGCGTTATTTGGAGTTGTAACTGTCTGGTTAGTCTATAAGATTGGAAAAGAATTTCTTGGAGAGACTGCTGGAGTATTTGCAAGCATACTCTATGCGATTTCCCCATTGGTTATTGGTTATTCCAGATCATCGTGGAACCCAAATCTTATGCCTTTTTTCTCGCTTCTTATTATTTATTTTCTTTATCATGCGGTCAGAAAAAATAGTACTCGTCTCTTTTTGCTTGTTGGAATACTTTACGGTGTCGCGATGCAGCTGCATTATATTGAATTGTTCCTCGGGGTTGCCATGATTCTTTACATCCTTCTTCAAAGAATAATTTTACCAAAGAAGAAAGAGGTTATAGAAATAATAAAAAATTACCTTTTTGTTTTCTTTGGATTTCTTATTGGTTTTTCTCCCTTTTTAGGATTCGAAGCTCGTCATGGATTTCCAAACATACGAAGTATTTTTTCGTTTATTTTTCAATCCAAAGACACAGGAGTAGGTGGAAATTTTCTTTTTAATATTCAATATGTCATTTTCACATTATTTAGCAGGCTTTTAACAAATTTTCCTCCTCCCGAACAAATATCTCCTCAAACGCATCCTAATATTGCTATTTGGTACGACGCAACATTAATGCTTTTAATAGGAAGCGTTGTCTTATTTGTTTTTCAGTATATTAAATTGAAGGGGCAAATTGAGAGATTTAGCAAGCGAAGCATTCTTTTGCTTTGGCTTCTTGCTGGTGTTGTCATGTTCGGCTTTTATAAAAAGTCAATTTATGATTATTATTTTGAATTCATGTTTCCTTTACCGTTTTTCTTTGTTGGCAATCTCCTTTCTTTCTTTTTCAAAACGGCGAGACCACTTCCAAAAATAGTAGGTAAGGTGATTGTTGTTTTTGTTTTAGGTTTGCTTCTTTTGATTAATCTTA
>CAZKLH010000087.1:0-4212 GCA_964553595.1 uncultured Gammaproteobacteria bacterium
CTGATTGCGAATTTTCTTATAGAAATAGTGCTATTAAGCAAAATAAAAACTTGATTGTTTCAACAGTTCGTTTTCGACTTGTTCAGGTTGATCAAAAAAAAATCGAAGAAGCAAAGGAAATATATGGTCAAAATATTATTTACAGAGAAAAGAATCATCCGCTTGAGTACCCGTCGTGTGGATCAATATTTAAGAATATTATCAATCCAGATCATGTTTCTAGAATTATTTCTATCTGGGCAGATATAAAAGAATTATCACGAACAAAATGGCACAACAAAATTGCAATGGGGTATGTAATTAACCGCCTGGGATTTTCTGGATATCAAATTGGTGGAGCAAGAGTATCAGAGAAGCATTGTAACTATATTTCAAATATTGAGCATGCGAAATTCGACGATGTGCATGAAATCATAGAAAAAATAAAACAAAAGTTCCATACGACTTTCAATTTTTATCCAGAGTTAGAAGTTGAGATTGTACAATAGTCATCGCGTACTTTCTTCATTGATAAGAAAGGAGTAAAATACAACTATGTTTTGGGCGGATCAATTATTGCAAAAAAGAGAAGGCTCAGAGGTTATTAATGACTCGTTTACCCCATCGGGGATTGTTCATATGGGATCGTTAAAAGGTCCTGTGATTCACGACACGCTTTTTCGGATTCTGAAATCGCAAAAAAAAGAGGTCAAATTTATGTACGGCTTTGACGATTTTGATCCAATAGATGGATTGCCTTCTGATCTAATGAAAACTCATCAGAAATATTTAGGGATTCCAATTTCTATCGCTCCAGCACCAACCGGAAATGGAACATTTGGAGATTATTTTAGTAATAAAATGCTTGCGCTTTTGAATGGGCTTGGTATAAAACCAACGGAAGTATATAAAACAAGCGTTTTATACAAAAATGGAACATTTGACAACGCAATCCGTTTTGTTTTAGATCATGCACAGGAAGTGCGAAACGTCTATAGCGAAATTTACAAAAAGGAGATTCCAGCAACATGGTATCCATTGCAAATTGTGTGCCCAAATTGCGGAAAAGTCGGAACAACCAAAGTGACTTCTTGGGATAAAAAAGAAGTTAGTTTTTCATGCGAAGAGAATCTTGTAAAATGGGCGGTTGGTTGCAAAACGCAAGGAAAAATTTCTCCATTTGGCGGGAATGCAAAAATGCCATGGAAAGTTGAGTGGGCTGCAAAATGGTGGACATTTGGAGTAACAATAGAAGGCGCTGGAAAAGATCATGCATCTGCTGGTGGATCATACGATGTTGCAATGAAATTATGCAGCGATGTGTTTAAAGCAAAAACGCCTCTAAAAATTGCGTATGAGTTTTTTCTTTCTGGTGGTAAAAAAATGTCGTCTTCAAAAGGGCTTGGACTAACTGGAGAAGATTTATTAGAAGCCTTGCCACCAGAGCTTGTAAGATTTTTAATGATTAAAACTCCTCCAAATCAGGCAGTTGAATTTACTCCAAAAGAAACAGATTTAATCCCAAAACTATATGACGATTATCTTAAAACGGCTCACGCTAGTGATGCTGATTTTTCGCGTGCATTCACTTTGTCGAAAATAAATCAAAATAGTGAAATTCCAACAACGCGATTTCAAACTCTTACGCAATGGGTGCAAATGCCAAACATGGGAGAAGAAATTAAAAAACAACATCTCCAAGAATGGGTAAAGTATGCCAAAGTGTGGGTAGAAAAATATGCGCCTGAGTCAGAAAAGTTTACTGTTCAAAAAGAAATTCCAAAACAGACACAAAGATTAACAGATCACCAGAGGCATTATTTAAAACTAGTCGCAGAGAGATTTGATAAAAGTTCAAATGAAATAGAATTGAGCGCCAACCTGTACAAGTGGATTGAGGAGTTGATGCTCAAATCCATAGAGGCTTTTGCAGCAATTTACCTAGCACTTATTGGTAAAGATCACGGCCCAAAAGCTGCGTCATTAATTCGTTCGTTAGATAAGGAATTTGTTAAAAAAAGATTTGAAGAGGTCGCAGAAATGAATCATGAATCAGGAGGTGCCGACCAAGCATCAAAAACGAAAATAGTACCATTGCATAACCCAGAAATATTTTCTATTGCAAAAGAAGTAAAAGAAAAATTCCCATCAGTGTCTGTTGGTATCGCAATTATTAAAGGGGTTTCTATTCAAAAATCAAATCCTGATTTGGAAAAGGAGAAAGTTAAACTTCTCGATTCATTTCAAGATCTAACAACAGAACAGATAAGTTTGTTTAATGAAATCACAAGTTATAGAAAATTGTATAAACAAATGGGAATCGATTGGCATTCACGGCGTCCAAGTCCAGAAGCGTTACTTCGTAGAGTTGCACTAAAAAAAGGATTATACACAATTAATACCTGTGTTGATGCATATAATCTGGTTGTTATGAAGAACCGTGTGTCTATTGGTGCATTTGATTTAGATACTATTGTTTTCCAAACAACTCTTCGCTATGCAACCGAGGTAGAAGATATTCTCTTGTTGGGTGATGAAGAAGCAACTAAATATAAGAATACAGAGCTCGCATATTTTGATAAAAAAAGCGGATATAATATAGATTTTAATTATCGTGATTCGCAAAGGACTGCCGTGCAATTGACGACAAAGAATTTATATATAAACGTTGATGGAATCTACGATATTTCTTCACAAATGGTAGAGCAGTCTCTTAAAGAAGCCTGCGATTCTATTATTCATTATTGCGGTGGAGTGCTCGAGTCCTTTGGTGTAGAATCAGCTTAAGCTCTCATGATAAAACTTCTTCTTGCAACAAAAAATAAAGGAAAGATCCATGAATTAAAAAATTTTCTTTCCGACCTGTCAGTAAAAATTGTTTCCCTTGCTGACCTTTCTATAAAAGACGATGTTGAAGAAGATGGGAAAACGTATAAAGAAAACTCTCAAAAGAAAGCATTATATTTTGCAAAAAAATGCAAACTACCTACGATTGCAGATGATGGTGGTATAGAGATTAACGCACTTCACGGTGCGCCAGGGGTAAAAAGCCGAAGATGGTTAGGATATGAGGCAACCGACAAGGAATTAATCACGTACATGACAAATGTTGCAAAAAATTTGCCAGATGATAATCGTGGGGCGTTTTTTAAAACAGTTGTGTCGTTTGCAATGCCAAATGGAAAAGTTTGGAGTAGCGAAGGCGAGGTTGAGGGCGTTATTGCTCCAAAATCGCATATCAAGACGTTGCAAGGATATCCATTTCGTTCGTTTTTCTACTTGCCGAAAATAAAAAAATTCTATTTCGAAACAGAATTGACCGAAGAGCAACAGAAAAGCTATAATCACAGATATAAGGCTGTAGAAAAGCTAAAGCCGACAATAAAAAAACAATTAGGATTATGATAGACATAAAATTAATACGAGAAAATCCAAAAAAGGTTCAAAAAGCAGCAAAAGATAAGGGAATTGATATTGATATTGCCCATGTCGGGGAGATCGATAAGAAGCATCACGAATTGTCTTTGTTTGTTCAAAAACTTCGTGAAGAACGAAATTTACATGGTGCGTCAATAAAAGGAAAGCCTACAGAAGAACAATTAGAAAAAGGAAGGAAAATAAAAGAAGAATTAGAAAAAGGGGAGCATGCGCTTGATGCTGTTTTTCAAGAACTACATACATGGTTATTAAAAATTCCCAATCCTGCAAAAGGTGATGTAAAAATAGGAAAAGACGAATCAGAAAATGATGTAATAAAAACACATAAAGAGCCAACAAAATTTGATTTTACTCCAAAAGACCATCTTGAATTAGGGGAAGCACTCGATATTGTCGATGTAAAACGCGCTGCAAAAGTTTCTGGAGCACGGTTTGCTTATTTAAAAAAGGAAGCGGTACTTTTAGAGTTTGCTCTTGTGCAGCTTGCATTAGAAACCCTTATCGAAGAAGGATTTATTCCAATTGTTACTCCAGAGTTAATAAAAAGAGAAACAATGCAGGGATTGGGATATATGGAAAATGGTGGCGAAGAAGATATGTTTTCTCTGGAAAAAGACAACCTGATATTGGTAGGTACTGCAGAGCATGCCATTGTCCCAATGTATAAAGATGAAGTGTTACAAAAGAAAGACTTGCCAAAACGATATGTTGGTTTTTCATCTGCGTTTCGACGGGAGGCAGGTAGTTATGGAAAAGATACGAGAGGCATTCTTCGTGTTCATCAATTTGATAAAG
>CAZKLH010000088.1:0-1619 GCA_964553595.1 uncultured Gammaproteobacteria bacterium
AGAAAAAAAAGTGTTGTTTATTGGAGAATTTAAATGGATAGAAAATATCGATACGGCATCGTGGATTCTTAAAGAAATTTGGCCAAAAATTTCCCACGATTTATCTATAAAACTTTGGATTGTTGGAAGAAATATTCCGCAAAGAATTAAAGCATTATCTCAGGAAAAGAATGTGATTTTTGATGAAAGCGCTTCATCGAGTTCTTCTGAGATATTTAAAAATGCATATATCCTTTTAGCTCCGATAAGAGTTGGTGGTGGGACAAGTTTTAAAATTTTGGAAGCGATGGCATCTGGAGTGCCGGTTGTTACCACCCAGCTTGGGAGAGAAGGTATTGGCGCAAAGCCTTTTGAAGAAATTCTTGTTGGGGAGACGTCAGATGAGCTTGCAAAGGCCACAGTAGATTTAATTCAAGACAAAAAACTTTATGGAAGTATTGCAAAAAATGCCAGAGCTCTTATAGAAAAAAAATACGACTGGAACAGTATTGTTAAAAAACTTGAAAATACATATGCTTTAGCAATAGTAAAAAATTAATATGGATATTTCAATAATTATTGTTTCTTTTAATACAAAAGAATTTTTAAAAAAATGTCTCGATTCAATTGTAAAGTATTCTCCGAGTGATTTAAAAATTGAGGTTATCGTTGTTGATAATGCATCGACAGACGGAACTATTTCGGCGATTAATAATACTAAGCTTCAATTAAATATTATTGAAAATAAAACAAATGTTGGATTCTCGAAAGCAAATAATATTGGAGTTAAGCACTCGAGCGGAAAGTATGTTTTGTTTCTCAATCCAGATACAGAGATAAGCAAAGGTCTTTTTAAGACAATGAATGATTTTATGCAAGAGCGCAAAGATGTGGCTGCTGCTACATCGAAAGTTGTTCTTTTTAATGGACAACTGGATGATGCTTGTCATCGTGGATTTCCAACACCTTGGAATGCATTTTGTTATTTTAGTGGATTATCAAAACTTTTTCCAAAGTCTAAGTTATTAACTGGTTATAATCTTGGTTCGTTGGACCTGTCGACGGTCCATGAAATTGATGCGTGTGCTGGTGCATTTATGCTTGTTCGAAGAGAGGCTGGGGAACAGGTTGGATGGTGGGATGAGGATTATTTTTGGTACGGAGACGATTTAGATTTTTGCTACCGATTAAAACAGAATAGTGGAAAAATATTCTTTGTTCCAACTGTATCGATACTTCATTATAAGGGTGTATCGGGAGGTATAAAATCACACTCGAAAAATATATCTACAGCAAGCAAACAAACTCGTCTTCTTGCAACAAAATCACGATTCGATGCAATGAGGGTTTTTTATAAAAAGCATTACGTGAAAAAATATCCAAAAATTATCACCTGGTTAGTGTTTGTGTTTATTGATATAAAATTATTTTTTTCTCAAAGATTTATTTCTTAAATTATTGCGCTATGAAAATAGGAATTGATGCAAGACTTTGGAACGAGTCTGGTGTTGGTAGATATACGAGGAATTTAATTTCAAGACTTCAAAAGATAGATACAAAAAACGATTATCGATTGTTCGTATTAAGCGAAAATAGAAAAAATATCCAAACTCAAATCACAAATAAAAAATTTCAAATAG
>CAZKLH010000088.1:1629-4157 GCA_964553595.1 uncultured Gammaproteobacteria bacterium
TATTTCTGAACAAATAAAGCTCCCAGCAATACTCGACAAGGAAAACCTTGATCTTATGCATTTTCCGTATTTTTCTGTTCCAGTTTTTTGGAATAAACCATTTGTTGTAACAATTCACGATTTAATTTTGCATCATTTTCCAACTGGTCAAGCATCAACTTTATCTTTGCCGATATACCAATTAAAACTTTTTGGATATCGGTATGTTATTTCTCAGGCGGCAAAAAAAGCAAAAAAAATTATTACTGTTTCGAATGCTACTAAAAAAGAAATTATGGACCACCTAGGTGTTCCAGAAAAAAAAATTGAAGTTACGTATGAGGGTGTCGATCTCAGTGGCCAAGTTCTGAAAAACTCGGAAATAAAAATAAGCGGGAAGTATTTTTTATATGTTGGAAATGCGTATCCACACAAGAATCTCGAGAGACTTCTTGGAGCATTTATAGAATTTAGTGAGACAACCAACGGGATAAAACTTGTGCTTGTTGGAAAAGAAGATTTTTTTTATAAACGGTTAAAACAGAACGCAGAAGTTTTTAATAAAAACGAATCAATCATTTTTTTTGGTGAGGCAACAGATAGTGAGCTTGTTGGCTTATATAAACATTCCTTAGCTCTTATCCTGCCCTCTTTAATGGAAGGTTTTGGTTTACCTGCTCTTGAGGGGATGAAGTATGGATGTCCTCTTTTGGTTTCTGATATTTCGGTATTTAAAGAAATATGTAATAATGCGGCATTGTATTTTGATCCGTATAACGTTGGGGATATCTCAAAAAAAATGAGTGAGATTGTTATACAATCAGATGCAGTAAAAAAACGTACAAGCGATGGTTTGAGAATAGCTGAAAATTTTTCTTGGGAAACTATGGCAAAGGAGACACTTGCTATTTATGAAAGTTGCACTCGTGTATGATAGGGTAAATAAGTGGGGTGGTGCTGAGCGGTTGTTGCTTTCATTGCACCAGTTGTTTCCAGATGCTCCTCTCTATACTTCGGTGTATAATCCAAAAAAAGCTCCGTGGGCTTCCGTGTTTTTGATTAAAACTTCTTTTTTACAGAATCTTCCGTTTGCCTCTTTTTCGCATGAATACTTCGCGACACTTATGCCGCTTGCATTTGAAAGTTTTTCGTTTGATGAATATGATCTGGTAATATCTGTAACAAGCGAAGCAGCGAAGGGAATTATAACAAAGCCGCATACGTTTCATTTATGTTATTGTCTTACTCCGACACGGTATCTTTGGAGTAGCTATGAGGAGTATTTTGAGCAATCACTGCTTAAAGTCTTGGCAAAGCCAGTCGTTGCATATCTTAGATATTGGGATCTGGCTGCTTCTTCAAGGCCAGATGCATATGTTGCAATATCTAAGGAGGTGAAGGCGAGAATTAAAAAATATTATAAGAAAGATTCAGAAGTTCTTTATCCACCAGTGACGCTGTCTGAGACTGCAGGTAAAGAATTAAATAAAAAAAATGATGCCCCACCCTCTGGATATTTTCTTGTCGTTTCCAGGCTCGTTGCGTATAAGCGAATTGAGATTGTCATTAATGCATGCAATCAATTAAAGCTTCCTTTGGTTATCGTAGGGTCTGGTGCAATGGAGTTAAAATTACGTTCAATTGCTGGCCGAACAATTTTCTTTACCGGAAACTTGACTGATGATCAGCTCGTAGGGTATTATAAGAACTGTTTAGCGTTGGTTTTTCCAGGCGTTGAGGACTTTGGCTTAACAGTATTGGAAGCACAGCTTTTTGGAAAGCCAGTTATTGCGTTTAGAGGTGGCGGTGCGGTAGAAACGATTCTCGAGGGAAAAACTGGAGAGTTTTTTTATCCACAAACAACAGATGCGCTCGTTTCTGTGTTAAAAAAATATAACGCGAGTTCTTACCAGACAAAACATCTTAAGGCCCAGGCTAGCAGATTTAGTACAAGTACGTTTCAAGATGAGTTTAAAAAACTTCTTGAAAAACATGGTTTTCATTTATGAAGATTGTCATTTTTGCAGGAGGGGTTGGCACAAGACTTTGGCCGATATCGCGAAAAAAAACCCCAAAACAGTTCGAAAAAATTATTGGCGATAAGTCAACCTTGCAGCTTACTGTCGAGAGGCTTCTTCCAGACTTTCCTTATACGTCTATATGTATTGCAACTGGTATTCGATATAAAGATGCTGTTTTAAAACAACTTCCAGAAATTCCAAAAGAAAATTTTATTTTTGAGCCAGAGATGCGTGATGTTGGTCCTGCGATTGGACTTGTCGCAACGATTCTTGCAAAACAATCCCCTTTGGAACCTATTGCAATTTTGTGGAGTGATCATCTTGTTAAGAATGCAGATGCATTTAAACATGCATTGTTAGTTTCTCAAAATCTCATAGAAACAAAAAAATCTGAATTTGTCTTTATCGGGCAAAAGCCACGATTTGCGAATCAAAATATGGGGTGGATTGAAGTTGGCGAAAGCATTGCAGATGATTTAAACACAGACACTGTATCTCTTTTTCATTTTAAACAGTTGCGGTATCGGC
>CAZKLH010000089.1:0-4043 GCA_964553595.1 uncultured Gammaproteobacteria bacterium
ATAGTAAATAACGAATCAACCTGAAAAGGTTTTGCGAGGTAGCCTGCAAGTTTCCATTCTAGTGCGGCATTTTTTGCCATAGTACTTGCAGAGACAAGAACAATCGGAATATTTTTCGTAGAACTCGAAGACTGCAATTTTCTAACAATTTCTTCTGTATTTTCCCCCGGAAGAAAGTAATCAAGCAAAATTAGATGTGGCGGGGAAAGCAAAGCACTATCCAATCCACTCTTCCCATCGGGGAATGAATAGACATTGTAATCTTGACCATGAAGAATAATTTTCATAATTTCTCTTATTTCTTTATTATCATCAATGATCATTATTTTTTTTTGCGTAAAATCTACCATAGCACGTGAAACGCAGAATATAGCATTTTTTTAATAAATATCTATAATTTATGTAAGAAAAATGCAAGATTTTATCTTTCTTACTATTTTAATACACATATTTAACACCATCTTCAACACTCATTATCATATAATGTGAATATTCTCATGATGTATTTTACGCCTGCACTTATTCGTAATATAATGTAGAGATATGGACCATCTCTCTCTTGATAATTTTTGGCTTCTGCGTTATATAAAACATATGCAGAAAAAGAAAATATTGGTGCAACTCCTGCCATATTGTCTGGGAGTGGGAATTAACGCGATTGCAATGGTTTCACTGGTCATGTTTGACCCATTACTAGGAAGAAATTCTCCATTAATAGTTTTTCTCCCAGCAATACTGATAAGTAGTTGGCTTGGAGGTTTTCGCCCAGGAATAACCATCTCCCTTCTTTCTGCGATAGAACTCTATTATTTTTTTACTCCTCCTTATTTTTCGTTTCTTGTTAAAGAAATGAGCATAAACCAAGGACTACAATTTATTTTGTTCGTCACTGAATCTATTCTCGTTAGTTTTTTAATAGATATTGGAAAACGACAAAAGATAATTATTGATTATCGAAGAAAAGAGAAAGATCTTCTTTCTCAAATCAACCAACTTCAGAAAGAAATAGAGAAAGAAAAAGAGGAAATCCGTTCTCGCGACGAATTTCTCTCTGTTGCATCGCACGAACTCAAAACACCACTTACCTCCATGCTTTTGCAAATACAAACAGCGTTGCACAATATTCGAAATGTATCTCTCGCGCAATTTTCTGTTGAAAACCTTTTGCGCATGCTCCAAGGAACAGAGCAGCAAACAAAACGTCTTTCAAGAATGATTAACGACCTATTAAATGTTTCATTAATCACAACGGGAAGAATGGATCTTGAATTGGAAGAAGTAGATCTATCAGAACTCGTAAAAAATGTTGTAGAAGATTTTTCGACAAAATTAGAACGAGAGGAATATGAATTAATACTTGAGGCGCAACCATCAATTGTCGGTAAATGGGATAAGGTTCGTATAGAACAAGCAATAAGTAATCTTATTTCTAATGCGATAAAATATGGACAAGGAAATCCCATAACCGTAACTGTTTTTGGCAATGGAAAAAAAGGAATAGTTTCGGTTACCGATCAAGGAATTGGTATTCCAGATAAGCAACGAGACCGAATTTTTGGATTATTCCAAAGGGCCGTTTCTCCTACAGAATATCGAGGTCTTGGTGTCGGACTCTTTATTACCAATCAAATTGTCAAAGCACACGCTGGAAAAATTCATGTAAAAAGCACAGAGGGAAGAGGCGCAACATTTGTTATCGAACTACCAATAAATCCTCAATAAAAGATACCTTCAGAAAACTATATCATCCTCCAAGAATCAGGTGTTGTAAATAAAAACAAAAAAGTTATACTTGTGTCATGCAGCAAAAGGTTTTAGATCACTATTTGCAATACGGAATGTTTACCTATCCTGGCTTATACGAAGAGTATTTAAAAAAACTTCCATATGACATAAAAGAATTAGGATTGCTTTTGCGAACAAACTTTATTCATCGAACAACGCTTGATGCTGGAAACATAGGAACAAATAAAGATTTAAAATATGGAGACATGAGCAAAATCCCCTGGTGGAGACAAGCAGAAGACGATAATTTAGCAACCACAGCCGCTATGCTCGCAGAGTTTTTTAGGAGAGATAAAAACGGATTAACGATGGAAAAGAATGTCGTAGATAAGCTTGTCTTGACCTGCCGGCACGTCGCTATTCTCATGGCTTCTATACTCAAAGCAAAATATATCCCCTCCCGGGTTCGCTCGGGATTTGCAGGATATTTCGAAGAAAGTACCGACGCATGGGATCATTGGGTTACGCAATATTGGAAGGAATCAGAAAGCAGATGGATAACTATAGACGTTGATGGTAGTTGGCACAAAACTGGATTTGATATGTATGATTTGTCCGATGCAAAATTCGACTTTTCGGCAAACACCTGGTTGGATGTTCGGCAAAAAAAAGTAGACGGTACGCATTTTCGAAATGCAGGTGGCTACGATGGCTTAATCGCAATTGCGTGGGAATTATTTTATGACTTTCACTGTTTAATGAACAACGAGGTTATCTATCTGCACAGCCCAGAATTTATTCTACCTAAAAACTTCGAAAAACTTACTGAGGAAAAATTAAAAGAAATTGACGCCTTTGCAGTTTTGTTAAAAAACCCGGATGAGAATTTTGACAAATTGCATAGAATCTGGGAAACAAACAAAGAATATCGACTTCTTAAAGGAGGCCTTCTTTAAAAATTGGAGATGAACCTCGTCATCAATTTCTTTGACGTAAAAAGGCGGGGATGTCGAAGACGTCTTCTTCGTCTTCTTGCTTCACAGGAGGCTGAGATATTTGAGTTGGTTTTTGCTCAACCTGCTTTTTTTCTGGCACGACATATTCTTTAAGCACCTGTTTTGTTTGATCAAATCCTGTTGCAATAACAGTAATTTTTATTTGATCTCGCATTGATTCGTCGATTGTTGCTCCAAAAATAATATTTGCATCAGGATCTGCAGCTTGAGAAATAATCTTTGCTGCTTCGTCGACCTCGTTCATGGTGAGATCTGGTCCACCGATTATGTTGAGCAATACTCCTCGTGCTCCATCCATAGAAATTTCAAGAAGTGGCGATGCAACTGCAGACCTCGCTGCTGTTACTGCTCTATTTTCTCCAAATCCAATGCCAATACCCATAAGAGCAGAGCCTGCGTCACTCATAATGGTTCTGACATCGGCAAAATCAACATTAATAAGTCCTGGCATGGTAATTAAATCCGAAATTCCCTGTACGCCTTGAGAAAGCACTGAATCTGCAACTTTAAATGCTTCCAACAGAGAAAGCTTTTTATCGACGACATCCAAAATTCTTTGGTTTGGAATAACAATGAGCGTGTCTACTTTATCTCGAAGATTTTCAAGTCCGTCTTCTGCATTAACCATGCGTCTCGCCCCTTCAAACGTAAATGGCTTTGTAACAACTGCAATCGTGAGTGCTCCTACCTCTTTGGCTATTTTTGCAATAACAGGCGTTGCGCCAGTTCCTGTGCCACCACCCATACCTGCTGCAAGGAACACCATATCGGATCCCTCAAGCATGTCTTTTACTTTTTCTGCAGACTCCTCCGCCGCTTGTTTTCCAATTTCTGGATTTCCACCCGATCCAAGACCTTTTGTTATATTGTCTCCAATTTGCATTTTTGTTGCAGAATGACACATGAGAAGCGCTTGTGCATCGGTATTTACTGCAACAAAATCAACTCCTTGAATATGTCCTTGAGAAATCATTGAGTTTATTGCATTGTTCCCCCCGCCGCCTATTCCAACGACACGAATCTTTGCAAAACTGGTTGTTTGAGGCTTGATCAGCATAGTAGCGTTGATGCTAGCAAATAAAGCGGCACATTGCAACTGCTAGTTTGTAAATTTTATGGAATAAATGATTTTAAGAAAGAAAAAAGTTTGTGGAAAAACTTTCCACTCGGAAGAGAAGAGATTCTTGGCATGCCAATACCAAAAGGAAGCGAAGAACTTTCTGCTGTAATTGTGGAACCATAAATAACAAGTCCAATGACTGCTGCAAATGGCGTATCTTGAATTTCGTCGATAATCCCTTT
>CAZKLH010000090.1:0-4037 GCA_964553595.1 uncultured Gammaproteobacteria bacterium
TCTTTAATCGCATCTGGCAATGACAATAATCGAATCGTATTTGAGACTGCAGGAGCACTTTTTCCAACACGCTTTGCTACTTCGTTTGTTTCCAAACCAAATTCGTCAATAAGCCGTTTATATGCAAGTGCTCGCTCAATTGGATTTAAGTCTTCTCGTTGAACGTTTTCGACGATAGACATCTCCAGCATCCCTTGTGGCGTTGTTTCCTTAACGACCACAGGAACTTTTGTAAATCCTACTAATTTTGCGGCTCGAAGCCGTCTCTCACCAGCAATAAGCTGAAATCCAGCCGGCGTTTTTGCCACAACAATCGGCTCTAATATTCCTTGCTCCCTTATTGAATCAACTAGATCGGTAAGACTTTCTGCGGTGATAATGCCTCGTGGCTGTAGCGGATTCGATTGAAGTAAATCAATCTCGAGTTCGTGAATTTGATCAATAGGACTATCCATGAAGTACCTCAACTAATTTTTTACCGTTGAGTTGCCTGAATTGAACTGTTCCCTCGGAAACAGAAAAAATAGTAAAATCTTTTCCAATAGAAACACCTTTTCCAGGATATACTTTGCTTCCTCTTTGTCTCACAATAATGCTTCCTGGCTTTGCTTTTTCACCGCCATATAGCTTTACTCCAAGTCGTTTTGCAACCGAATCTCTATTTCCTTTAACTGATCCTTGTGCTTTTGTATGTGCCATATAAAAATAAATGCTCTGTGAAAAGCGTTCCCATTGTATCTTAGATTTTCACAAAATTCAAGAGGCCTTTTTGGTTTGTTTCTTTTTTGCTGCAACTCGTGGTTTTTCTTCAACTATTTTTGGTTTTTCGGCACCAAACGGGTCAATCTTTACAACCGTTAATTGAGCTCGAAAACCCTTTATTCTTCTCTCTCGAACCTTGGATTTAAAGGTGGCAACCCTCACTTTTACTCCCTTTTTTTGCTCGACAATCTTGCCCGAAATAACCATGTCTTTCACAGTAGGAGTACCAATAGTAAGCTTGCCATCAGAATTAACAAGCAAGACATTATCGAACTTTACAACATCTCCAGCAACACCAACGATTTTGTCGATTTCGATCGTATCGCCCCCTTGTACCCTAAACTGTTTTCCACCGTTTCCAACTACTGCGTAATCCATACGTTTTTGCATTATACCAAATATACTACCTTATTTCCAATACATTACTGTTTCTGATCCTAATCGAGATAGAAGAGACGATACCAAGAAGGATAAAATTAGATAAAAGCGAACTCCCACCGTACGACATAAATGGCAGAGTGACCCCGACAATGGGCAGCATTCCTATATTCATCCCAATATTTATAAAAAACTGCAATAATAAAAGACAAAATGCACAAGCAGCAAAAAGCTTAGAAAAAGTATCGTTTGCATTGGAGAAAATTACATAGATTTTATACAACAAAAACCCAAATGCTATCAATACTAGCATTCCACCGACAAATCCGAGCTCTTCAGAAAGCGTTGCAAAAATAAAGTCTGTGTGGCGTTCGGGCAAAAACCGAAGCCCCGACTGCGTACTATCGCTCAACCCCTTACCAAAAAACTGCCCGGATCCAACAGCTATAATCGACTGAGCAACGTTATACGATGATCCAAGTGGATCCTTACTGGGATACAAAAAGGTCATAACCCGTTGTTTTTGGTAATCTCTGAGAAAATGCCAAAATACCGGAAATGTAACAACGGTAGAAAGAAATCCGCCAACAAACCACAATAATGGAAATCCAGCTACAAGAAGTGTTGCGATTGTCGCAAACAGATAAATAACCGCATTTCCTAAATCCGGCTGGATATAAATCAAAAAAATAACCGGGAATAAAAAAAGGAGACTTTTTAGTAAAGAGCCTGCTGACCTATCTGTTTTTGCCAAAAAAGAAGCAAGCGAAAGCGCTAAGAATGGCTTGAGAATCTCCGAGAACTGCACCCGAAGTCCAAACACATCCAGCCATCGAATAGCTCCTCTACTTTCAAAACCTGCAAAAAAAACAATTAAAAAAAGAAAAATTGACCCAGCATATATCGGGAAGCGGTACCGTTGAATACTATCGAGAGCAAGTTGAGAGAAAAAGACAAACAAAAAAAAAGACAAAACAGAAAAAATAAGCTGAGATTTAAATATATCGATATTTATAGAGGCCAGGACGGTAAGACTTATTATAACCAAAACAAATGCTGGAGCAAACAATTCCCAGTCAATGGAAACCGGCATTCGCCTCATGATCTTTTTACCAAAAATTCGCTTCCTTTTGTTAAGCTGGAAACCAATGCTTTTCTTTTTATTTCGTCTTCAAATTCGCTTGGCCAATCAGGCAAAACAACAGTAATTTTTTCGTCAAGACGTGTTCCAAGCCTCTTCCGCTCTTCTTGAATCTTTCTGACAATATCCCGCGCTTCTCCCTCAGCTTTAAGCTCAGGAGTAAGCGATGTGTCGAGTTTGACTGAAAAATCGCCTTTTTTATACTCTACTTTTTTTACATTTAGCTCTGCAAGCACAAGCTTTTCTAATTTTTGTGATAATTGTTCTTGAAATGTATAAGTAATTTTTTGGAGAGGCTGGCGGACCTTAATGTTTTCATTTTTTCTTACCGAGTGGCCCATTTCTACAATTTTACGAACCGAATCCATTTGAATAACCATCGTTTCGTCAACGTTTGAATTTTTTTCTGGCCAGTCAGTTAAGTGAACAGATTCTTCACCGGTTAAATTTCTATACATCTCTTCGGAGAAAAATGGAGCAATAGGGGCAATAAGTTTTGCAACTGTTGTTAATACGTTGTATGTTGTTTCGTAAAACATATTTTTATCGTCTGTGTTTTCTGCAGATGCTCCAACCCGATCTCGGCTACGTCGTATATACCACGTCGACAGATCATCGATAAACTCTTGCAAATGCGCAATTGCTGAAACCGTATCAAATCTATCTAACTCAACTGTTGTTTTTTGAACAAGAACAGCAAGAAGTGACAAAATCCATTGATCTAATATATTATTGCTTTTCGCTTTTTCCTTATCGCTTCTTTCCCATTTGTCTACCATTGCATTCAAAACAAAAAAATTATACACATTCCACAAAATCAACATCAATCCTCGAACCTGCAACCGATATTGCTCTTCAGAAATGAGAATATCTTCTCCATTCATTACAGGACTTCCCAAAAGATACAATCGCAAGGCATCTCCACCATATCGCTGTAACATTTCCTTTGGGTCTGGATAGTTTTTAAAATTTTTGCTCATTTTTCTCCCATCAGTTCCCAAAATTACACCAGTAACCGAAACATTTCGAGATAACATATTTTGCCCATCTTTTCGTAAATTCAGAGCGTTTGCAATAACATGCAATACATAAAACCACGCACGAATTTGTCCGGTGTATTCGCTAATAAAATCCGGCGGATAAAAACTATCAAGCGACGGCTGCTCTCCAAAGGGATAATGACGCTCGCCAAACGAAGCACTACCTGCCTCAATCCAACTATCCAGAACTTCCGGTACACGATGTGCTTTCTTGCCACACTTCTTGCAAGTTACAGCAATCTCATCTATCTCTGGCTTATGAAGATTGGTAATTTTTTGCCCTGAAGCTTCTTCTAATTCTTTAACCGATGCTGGAACAAAGCGTTCTTCGCATGCACTGCATTCCCAAACAGGAACAGGGGAACCCCAATATCTGTTACGAGAAATGTTCCAATCTGGTGCATTTTCGAGACTTTTAAGAAATCGGCCATATTTAAAATGCGCTGGAAACCAATTTACTAATTCATTGGTTTTCTTCATTTTTTCTTTTAATGTTTGTACATTTACATACCATGCATTTATTGGTGCATAATAAAGTCGTGTGCGACATCGCCAGCACAGGGGCACATTATGTGGTAATTCTTGATCGTTGTAGACAAGCCCTCTCTTGGACAAATCCTCATTTACCGCTTTATTTGCTTTTAAGTAATACATGCCACCAAACGAAGGCACATCTGGCTTAACTGTTCCTTCTTCGTCCAAATGCATTTCTATGT
>CAZKLH010000091.1:0-4034 GCA_964553595.1 uncultured Gammaproteobacteria bacterium
CAACAAAGATACATTGGCTGTATATGATTTTTCCAGGTCATTTATAAGAAAAAACACAAACCCTCTTGCGCAAAAAAGGCAGTTGGAATTCACAACAATAATAAAAGAAGAAACCGAAAAATTATTAGGCGAAAAAATTGCCCATAGTGTCGCAACGCAGCTTAAAAATAATCACAGCTTTTCTACCGCCCAGCATTTTAGCTCTATTACTCATACTCGAACATTAAACTCAACCATGCAAATTTCACTTCCCTATTTTGAACACGATTCAGAAGAATATAATAATATACTGATACTTTCTTGCGCAAATATTTCCTTTGATAATCCCTGGTTTCCCAGAGGCATATTATTTCATTCAATTGAAAATAACCAACTTGTTGAAAACCAGCTTCCTTTTTTCTCGAGAAAGGTTCGTCCATTGCCTATTCGAAACCATCCTGGATACGACCAAACGGCGATAGATGAAACACTGAAAAAATTACAGAGCATGAAGAGTCAACACATGCTATCTCCTGACGTTTCTGAATACATTCAGCAAATTATTAAAACGATATATGAGAATAATACAGTTTTGTCTCGTACATTATTTTCCGAACAAACAACTATTACAAACTTTAAAATATGGCAGGAAATCTTTAACACAACTGCAAAAAACCTACATATTCCTAACCTTGTCTTTCTAGAACAGGAAAATATTGTATTAAAATTATTATCAATGCATCATATTCACAAACAAACAATAATTCACGAACTCTTATTTAATCCAAAATGTCATATATTAGCAGAGGAATATTTTGAAGGCATACAAGGAGGTTTTTCTTTAAAAAAAGGTACAGGATCATTTTTATTTTGGGCATTACCAAAAAATCAAAAATATCGAGTGCAGCTATTTAGACAAGGAGATAAATTAATCTCCCCAGACGGTTCATACAGTGTTGAACTAACCCCCGAAAACGTTGCTCAAAAAATTGAAGAAAAAGAGCTTATCCCAAGTAGTCTTTTATCGCTTCTTATTCTTTCTCTATATTATGGATATATATTAACAGGTGGCATGGATCAACCAACTTATCTTCCACAAATCAAAAATGCATATATCAAAATATGCACTGATCTGCGTGATCAAGAAAGCATTAGCGTTTGTCAAGATATTCCTGTCAAAAATTACACAATCACCCGCCCAACGCTTGCTTATATTGCAGGTCCGAACGATGCAAGGAATCCATCAACTGGCTTAGATCCGATTCTTTATGGAAAACAGGGTGCCTTTAACATAGTTCTCGAAGCATCAAAAAAAGTAACAATCGACAATCTTATAGACCGAGTACTTCCCAACGTATATGGAGAATATGTTCCAGAAGATCAAAAAACAGAAGAAGTAGCAACAATTACAGAAAGAGGTATAGAAAAATTAACAGGACTTGATAAAAAAATTCCCGCGTGGGCAACTTTATAGACTATTTACTTCGGTGGGTCGGGATGGAATCGGACCATCTACTTCTTCATTATCAGTGAAGCCCTCTTCCGGTGAACTACCGACCCGTTTTTATTTCAAAATTCAGAATGAACTAGCATTATATCAAAATTTTCTTCAGTTCTGAACTCTGAACTATTTGATCAAATCCCACACTTCGTCTGGAACCATATCTTTTTCCAGTTGCCCTTTTGGCTCCCACACCATACATTGCAACAGAATTTCTTGCATAAAACGCAACTTTCGAAGCTCACTTAACATCTTCTCTCCTTGTTTTGGATTCTCTGCTACCAACTTATAATAGAGTCTCACGAGTTGATTGAGCCTATTAGAAATGGTTTGGTATGTCGCAATAATCTTCCACTGTCTGGAGCGCTTCTGGTATGTTTTATATTTTCTTAAACTCTGCCATTCGCCTGCTTGAATTTCTGCATCAAGATCAGCCTGCTTTTCGCTATAGCCAGTTTCGTCTTCACTTGCACCTCCTTCGGCACGCTCGTATTCTGGATTAAGACTCATATTCAAAAATCCTTTCAATAGTATTATTTGAGACGCGGGGGGGACTTGCACCCCCGAATGGCTGTTCTGCAGACAGCTGTGTTAGCTACTTCACCACCGCGCCACCTAAGACGTGTACGTAGTATACCAAATGAGCTCACCATTGAGAAGTTTGGGGTTTAAAAAATTATTGAAGCAATAGTAAGCTGGATGCGGATCCTTCCAGCTGCTTGATTGGCAATTCTATCATTTGCTTAAAATATACAGAATCTTTTACCGGATCTACGACCCTCGCTAAGACAACTTGCTTATACTTCTCGTACGACTTCGTGCTTTGCGTTTTAAGTGCTATATCAACGCCCTCTGGATTTGTAGATCGATAAAGCGCAAACATCGTAGAAAGTGTCAGCAATGAAAAAAGGAACACGTAGGCTGTTGTTTTTCTTATAGGAAGAAACACGTATCGTGTCTGCTGCCTGATTAGCTCTTGAAACACTTCGTAGACAACAAGAAATGTTAACCATGTTGCTATTGAGTATGACTGCTTATTATGCTTCCATGTATTAGTTACTGCAATTTCCACTGGCTTTACACGCTTTTTTTTATAGAGATTGTTTAAGTATAATTCGAGTCCATACCCCTTCTTCTTAAATTTCTCAAGATACGGCAACAGATCTTTTCTAAAGTATGCACGCTCCCCACCCAAAGGACGGAAAAATAAACTCTCGAATTTTCCCGACCTATATCCAATAGTTGCGTCATACCCGCTGCCAAGTGGTGCAAGCAATTGCTTTATGCACACATTTGAAAGACCATTAATATCTGCATCGATAAAAAGAGTAACTTCGCCTTTTGCCTGAGAAATACCAAGCGAGATTGCATACGCTTTTCCCTTATTTTTTCCTACATGGATCACGCGTACTCCTGACACCGATTTTGCAATCTTTCGTGTTTTATCGGTAGACCCATCGTCGACACAAATAACTTCGTCTATGTATGGAGAGGCAACAAGCGCACAAAGCACTGTGTAGATTTTTTTCTGCTCGTTATACGCAGGAACTATAGCGGTAACTTCGTAATCCATATCTTATGTAAGCGTAGCAAATTTTATGTTGTCAATCAACTTCCTAGGTTTTCGAAAATGACACAATAATATCTTCACCAATCTGCTCAATTGTTCTTTTTGCAGACTTGGGAATAACGCCAAACCCTTGTTTTATATCCAAAAGATGTGCGTCTTTTTTTGGGAAATACGAAGTAGTAATATGATTTGTTCCATCTCGTTCGCTCCATTCAACAAACCAATCCCGCAATGGAGAAAATATATCTTTTGCCTGATTTCCATCAACCACCGGCTCACAAAGAACAAACGTTTTTCTTGTAAAGTCAAAGCAATTTTTAATAAAACGCCTTCGGTCTTTCGGAGCTAGATGGTGCAAAATATCACACGTCACAACAACATCTGCTTTTTTGTAGCTTTTAACATCTAACACATTCCCCATATACGCGTCGTATTTTTGAGAAGCATGTTTTACAAAAGAAGCATTTGCATCAAAACCAACATACGACGTGTTTTTGGGCAAATAATGTGGAAGAATCGCTGGTCCGCATGCAGGCTCCAAAACAACATCTCCCGGCTTTACAAAACTTGCCATATACTGGTATCTTTTGGAGAAATTGCGTCCATGCAACAGTTGCAGCGCCAACGTATAAATAAAGGGGTTTTTGTAAATAATATTTGCTTCTCTCATGCGAAACATATTGCGTGTTCGGATCGCAATAAGCATCTATTATATCAAAAAGAACAGTCACGCAAAAAATAAAACAACCAAGAAGTGGTAGGAAATACTGAATAGAGTTCATCGGTTCCTAAAGTTTAGCGGATCCGATCAAGTACTATTCGGACTTGTTGCCGTTTATACACTTTCTCCCCACTGGATTATTTTGCAATAAGCCAACTGGTTAGGTGTCTTCTCCACATCTTGATTTTAACAAAACGTTAAAATTTTAAGAAAGGAGGTGATCCATCCTCAGCTTCGGCTAAGGATACCTTGTTACGACTTAA
>CAZKLH010000092.1:0-4006 GCA_964553595.1 uncultured Gammaproteobacteria bacterium
TTTACAGTATCTGTTGCAAAAGGGGAAAGGGTTGCAAAAAGAGTTTGGCTGTCATTTATTGTCAAAACAACTTCAGGGTATCCTACATTTTTATATGCAAAATAGGTGCAGGTCAAAATTTCTGCGTCGGCGATAGGGGATGTACTACCAAAAATATCAATATCGCACTGGGTAAATTCTCGAAATCTTCCTTTTTGTGGTTTATCTGCTCTGAAAACATTTTGCATTTGGTATCTTCTAAAATATTGTGGAAGTGTTGTGTATTGTGCTAAGACACGGGCTGTTGGGACTGTCTGATCGTAGCGAAGACCTATTTTTCTTTCGCCCCTGTCTTCAAACGTATAGACGAGCTTATCGGCTTCTTCTCCATACTTTCCAAGGAGTAATTCTGCATATTCAAGTGTTGGGGTTTCGAGTGGCTCAAATCCAAATCGCTCAAAAACCTCTTTGATTTTTCCTGCAACAAAATCCCGCTTTCTTTTCTCAAGCGGCAAGAAATCTCTAAAGCCTTTTAATGTCTGTACTTGCATATGATTATTTTACCATAAATTGACTAAGATCTTTACTTGCAACTTGGTTATATAACGCAAAAGGTTGATTGTAATAGTATGCCCATTCTCGATCTCCATATTCAAAATGCCACCATTCACCATCATAAGGAGCAAAACCACAGCCTAAAAGAGTGTTTCTGAGGAGCAATCTATTATTCATGGCTGCTCCCGAGATTTGGTTTGTGAAAACGTAACTGTCTTTGGTTGAGAAATCGTACTGCTCAGACCCAAAGTCAATAGCTTCACCCGTTTTTTCGTCTTTGATAACAATATCTATTGCTCCACCTGTAGGGTGGCCTGCAACAGTAGGGACAGCAATAAATCTTTGTGCCTCTTCGTATAAAGCAAGTGGATTTGGATAATATGTATCGATTTTCTGCAGTTGTTCTAGAAAATACTGTGTTTGAATTTCAAGACTTCTATATCCATAAGTAACATAGAGGGTATAGTTTGGGTAATCCCTTTTAAGCATCTGTTGGGCTTGTATTAACTTCTCTAACACGCTTTTTCTCACTAAAATATCTTCACCAGTAATGCCTTTCATATCTTCTAAAACAGGTATATATCCATTTGGAATAACAGTAGGGTCAATTCTCACAAAAGGGTCGCCATTTTCTCTAACTTCCACTGGTAGTAAGTCTTGATAGTGTGTCATTTGTCTTTCAAGCTCTATATAATTGTTACTTTCAGGTTTCATTAGATTAATTTATTTCAGAGATCATTTTTTTCGTGAGTGATATTCTCTGTTTTTGACTAAATGCATTTGTATTTGATAAGAAAATAAAGGTTATTTTTTTCTTCGGAATAAGACAAACAATATTAGCAAAACCTACCCACGTCCCTGTTTGATACAAAACTTTATTTTCTTTCCATTTTTCTATTTTCCAACTAAATCCGTATTCACCATTTTTGCGATTGCTAAATATTGCAGGATTTAAAGCTTTTATGAGCGTTTTGTCACTGATTAAAATATTCGAAGTCCATCCTTTATACCATTGCACTAAGTCATCAATGGAAGAATAAATTCCTTCATCGCCAACAATATAATTTAAGGGATCATAATCGTATACTTCCCAGGTATTTTTTGTTTTTTTATATCCAATAGCTCGATTTTTAATTGCCGGAATTGTCTCGTCGAGAACTTTTGTATTTTTTAGTTTTAAGGGCGTAAAAATATTTTCTTCCAAAAATGTTGCATATTTTTTCCCAGATACTTTTTCAATGATAAGCGCAAGCAACACATAGCCTGCATTGCTATATAGCGATTGAGAACCAGCAGGGAAGAGGAGTGTTTTTTGTTTTTTTAATACCGCCAACGCATCGTATATAGTTGGTTTTTCTCCAGGTTTAATTTTTCTATATAAAGGTTTTTCGTGATCTGGAATGCCTGAGGTGTGAGTAAGTAATTGGCGAACAGTAATTTTATTTTCATATGCAGGGAAATCAGAGAAGAATTTTTCTAGAGGGTCATCAAAATCTAATAGGCGTTTTTCGCACAACAACATAATAGCCATTGCGGTGAATTGTTTGGTAAGTGATGCAGTACGAAATGCAGTTTCGGAAGTAATGGGAGTTCTTTTATTTAGATTTGCTAACCCAATACATTGTTCAAAAATAATTTCATTCTTTTTTAAAATTTTTATAGCGTAGCCTGGTGTAGTATTATTAAATTTTGTGAGTAAATTTTTCATCTACTTATGCCTCTTTTCCTTCTTATCCCTCTTTTTTCCAATATTTTTCGCTTCTCTTGATAGTAACGAGTTGTTTCTTGTTGACTTGCTGGTGTAACAATAGCAAGTAGATTATCTGCGCCTATCATTTGAGAAGAAGCAACATTCCCTTCTTCAAAATTTACCCACACAATATTTCTACTTCCAATTTTATTTCCTTTTGAAGCAATTCCTTCTCCTGCATAAACACCATAATAGCGCAATTCGCTTTCTCCTAATGCTTCTGTTGGACAGAGTTCTATGCCATATGTTCTAAAGTAATCACAGACTTCTTCGGCTAGTTTCATTTTTTCATCAGAAGAATAAGAACTATCTTCTGTCATTCTTTTTACGCCCTGTGTTGTATATTTTAGTTCATCTCCAGCGCCTGCTTGCTTAAGATACTCATCCCAGCGCATTATTTTTACATTATTTGTTCTTATCAACTTGTTAAGAGATTCTTCAAGTTTGGCTTGAATTCTTTGAAAAAGCTCTTCTCTTTCTTGTGTGGTCTGTGTATAATCCCAAATGCTAAGAGTTTCTGCAAAAACTTCATTTGTTGGAAGGAGAATTATTATGTTAGGATCTCCAAGTCGACTTAATTGTTCTGCCATTTCAGAAATTCTGTCCTCAAAAAAGCGAGTAATTGCGGTATCAGAATTATCCAGAATAGTTGAAGAAGGATAACTTTCGGACCCGTTTAGAGTCCAGTCAAAGCCTACACAATTCCAAATGAGAAAATCTACTTCTTCACCACGAGCAAGTTGTATTAGCCTTTCGACAAAAAGCTGTTCTTGCCCCGTCATCCATTTTTTTCCACCCACTTCCTTAAACCAATTAAGAACTGCCATTATTTCTTCTCTTTTAGGCGATGCCTCAACCATTTCTGCAGTAGGGTCTTGGTCTATCTGACGACTAAACTCAGTAACTTGGTCAACAGGGACAAGACGTATCAGTGCTTCTCTTGCTGTTGATCTTCGAAGTCCTCCGCGAGCAACATTAGCGGGGTTAAGTCCTGGTGCGTCGGGAAAAACAAGCTGTACTGAGTATTCTTCGTCTTGGATAGGGATGGATAGAGGGTATTTACTTAAAAGCGGAATTAGTTTCCGAGCCTCTAGTGGCTCCTGTCCATTCTCTAAAGATTGATTCGCTACGGAGATAATTTTGCTAATAGGAATTTCTGGCAAACCTTCTATTGTTGCATTACATACGCCCAGAATTGTTTCAATTGCTTGGGTTGTTTGTAATCTTCTAGGATCTGTTTTCTCAAAAAACTCGCGCGCATAAGTTGATGGTAGGGTACCTATTATCATATTTGCACAGCCTCCTTTCTTAATAACTCTATTGGGCCATCTATATATGTTTCTATAAATTTGTTTTTATTTCTTCTAACTTTCACATAGATATATTTGCCAGTAGGTTGTTTAATTTTTTTCTTTACTACCATTTTGTTATTTTTAATTGATAGCCAAAGCCCTACTGCAGTTGTTCCACTTGCGCATGCTGTTTCGTATAAAAGCGTTTCAATATCGCGTACCCAAACAACTGGTTTGAGAAGAATTTCATCTTCCTTTTCTTTTACAAACATCACTCCTGCGGCAGGGGAGGTGAGTAAAAGATTTTCTTTTTTCAAAATCTTTTTTGCAAATTTTTTTAACTGCTCATCTGATAAATCATTAACAGGCTTGTCATAAATTAAGTGAATGATTCCTTGCAAGTCGACTCTAAAAAGATTCTCCGATAACT
>CAZKLH010000093.1:0-3971 GCA_964553595.1 uncultured Gammaproteobacteria bacterium
AAAAACGGCGAACTGGAGATTCAGTCTTTTGCACTATAGCCTCTTGCTCAACTCCCTGTGGCTCCACGACAACTTCATGGTGAGCTGAAATAACTGTGGGCTTTTTTTGAGGAAATTCTTCATTGAGGATGCCACCAAACAACTCTTCTAAATCACTTGCTTTATCTATCCCTTCGTCTGCTATTGTCCGGAGAAGTCGTTTCCCTCTTTTTGTTCCAAGCAAAAAAACGAGTCCTCCTCCTAGAGCAAGTCCCCACAATAATCCATTAAAAAATCCGTTTTCATTCTTGCTTGTCATCTTCTTCGTCTTCACCAATCAATCGTTTAATAAAGTTTTTCTTTGTTTTGAATAATTTTGCAAACGATGCTCCAGCCTGAACACCAGAAACAATCGTAGATAACGTCTCTAGTGGCCCAGAAACGCTTTCTGTAATGCTTCCTGTATCGTCCAGGACTTTGTTTGCCTTCTCAATTGTTTTTCGAAAAGATCGCAAAATAAAAAATATCTGAATTCCTAAAACCAGAAGCAAAAAAGTGAGAACGACAACAACGATTATAAGTACTGTTTGGGCTGCATCCATACTCTACTTATAGTATAGTACTCTGCTGTGTCTGTCAATTGATTAACTCGAAGTCACTTCTATATGTCGGTCGATCTCTGTTTCTTTTCCAAATCTACTTTGTGCTTTTATTTTAATAATAAAACTGCCAGAAAACACAGGAATTTTTTTTGTGAATGATCCATTACCATCCATCGCCACCGGATTATCGTTAATAAGAATGGTTGCATTCGGATCAGATGTTCCAGAAACAGTAACTGCTGATCCAGTAATCTTTTGGCCTTCTTTCGGTGACGAAACGCTCAATGGTGGATTTGCAGTTGCAATACGATACTGCAAAAAAAGGTATCCAATAAGACAAAGAATAGCAAAAAAAATAAAAATCGCTCGCTGACTTACTTTTGGAGATTTCGTTTTTTCCGAAAATTCTTTTGGTAAAACTCCCAAGAATTCCTGTTCGTTAAATTCCCGCCTGAATATAGCAACAGTTTCTTTTTGTGGGAGGCCTAAAAATGATGCGTAGTTTTTTACAAATCCCAAAACATACGCACTCGAAGGAAGTTCTTTATACATTCCTTTTTCTATTGCAAGAAGATAAGAAGAACGTATTTTTGTTGCTTTTGCGACCTCTTCGATGGTGAGTCCACGACTTACTCTCTCATCATGTAATTTCTGACCAGCACGAACCATACCAGCTCTCTCTGCTATTGCGCATTATTTAAATTGGCTAAAAATTCTTCGGCATTTTTTACTAAGACATCTCTTGGCTTCGAACCTTCTCCAGCGCCAACAATACCTATCTCTTCAAGCTGGTCAAGAATCCTAGCAGCTCTGGCATAACCTACAGAAAGCCTTCGTTGCAACAGCGATGCAGATGCCCGGTCGTACTGACAAACAACCCGGATAGCTTCTTCAAAAAACTGATCCCTTCCATCCGAAGACGTCGAAGATCCTTTTTTCAAAAGCACTTGTTGTGTTGTTATTTCATCTGTATATTCTACGTGCGGAGATTTCTCTTTGAGAAAATCAACAAGCTTCTTCACATCTTTTTCCGATACAAACGTCCCTTGAACACGCGTTGGCTTCGCCTGCTCTGGTGGAACATACAACATGTCTCCCCTGCCCAAAAGCTTTTCGGCCCCGGGCGTATCAAGAATAACTCGTGAATCAATCATGGAAGATACGTTAAATGCGATTCTGCAGGGAACGTTTGCTTTAATAAGCCCTGTGATAACATCGACAGAGGGTCTTTGTGTTGAGATAATAAGGTGAATTCCAGTGGCGCGTGCCATCTGAGCAAGCCTGGCAATTGCATCTTCAACTTCAACTGGCGCAAACGCCATAAGGTCAGCGAGTTCGTCGATAAAAATAACAATGTATGGCAACGCCTGAAACCCAGCAAGCTCATTATACGAATCGATGTTTCGAACCCCACGCTCTGCAAAGATCTTATACCGTCTGTCCATTTCTCCCATTGCCCATTTGAGAGATGAGAGAATTTTTTCTACCTCGACAATAACGGGAGTTAATAAATGTGGTATGCCATTATACACAGTGAGCTCAACCCGTTTTGGATCGATAAGAATAAGTTTTACCTCAGATGGAGATGCTCGGAACAAGAGTGAAGAGATAAACGAATTAATAAGCATTGATTTTCCTGATCCAGTGGTACCAGCAACCAAAACATGGGGCATCTTAGCAATATTTGCAACGACAGGAACACCGCTCACGTCAAGACCAAGGGTCACTGTTAGTTTTGATTTGCTTTTTTGCATAAGCTGTGAGGAAAGCATTGTTTTAAGCGTTACAATCTCCAAAGACCTATTTGGAATTTCGATACCAACAAGGTTTCTGCCAGGAATCGGCGCTTCTATACGAATTTGTCCTGTTGGCGCTTCTGTTGCCAGAGCTAAATCATTTGTTAAAGAAGTAATTTTGGAAACTTTTGTTCCCAATGCAATTTCTAATGCATACTGTGTGACTGCAGGTCCTAAATTTACCTCCACGACCCTTGCATCAATGCCAAAGCTTTGCAGAGTTTTTTCGATAACCGACGCAAGACGCTTAATGTCTCCTCGATCTGCTTTTTGTCCAGTCACATCAGACAATAGTGCAACAGAGGGATATTCCCACATGTTTGTTGCCAGAGAATTCGCAACGAGTTTTTCAGAGAGACTCAACCCTTCTTTAATTGGTTCTTTTTTAATAATTAAGGGTTCTGAATTCCTGGGCATACCAAAATCTTTCTGCCCGCCTTTTATTGCAATTTCTTTATCACGGACAACAAGCGGTTTTTTTGTTTTAAAAAGAGAAGTAAAAATTTCTGATGGGAAAAATCTATATATATTATTTATAGTAAAAACAATTGCATGGATTATTTCATCGATTGATGTATCAAATAAAACAATAATGCCAATAAATAACCCGGCAAAAAATACCATGCCAGCACCCATACCGGTGAGCATATCAGAAAGAAATAAATTAATATCTCTTCCAACGCTGCCACTTTTTGAAAGTGCGAGTAACGACAAAAATCCCAAAGAAAATCCTATCGCAACATTAAGCTTTGCAAAAAAAAACTTCATCCCAGAAAAAAGAAATCCAAAAAGAATAAGGGTAATTGGTAAAAGTGGAGAAAGCATGCCAAAATTGTCGGAAAGAAGTTGGTGAACTTGAATAAAAGGTGACTCCTGATTAAAAAAACAAAGGAGTAAAAAAACGCCCGTTAGCATGCATCCAAGGGCAAACAGCGTATAGATAGTTTCCTTACGAAGCTTTAATTTAAACGACTGCCTTCTTTTATAACGTCTCGCCATACAGACTATTATAGACACTAAAACGCAAGAGAACAAGGCTTGCTGTTAGACTTCAATCACAATGGGAAGAATAAGAGGCCTGCGATGAAGTTTCTTAAAAACGCATCGTTCTGTTACATCACTAATTTGCCGTCTGATATGCACCCAATTGGTTACTTTTCCTTTTTTCCCTGAAAAAACACGACGAACTTCTTGTTGCAACAGAGGTGTTATACTCTTCTCGTCTTGCTGTGGAAATCCTCGAATAATAACATCTGAGGTTCCAACCATTTGTCCAGTTGCTGAATCAACCTCAACCATGACAATAATAATTCCTCCCTCTGAAAGCTGCTTTCTATCTCGAAGCACAAATCCTTCGACCTCTTCACCGCTTGTCTCGTCAACAAAGACATTTCTTATGGCAATCTTTTTTCCCAAACGAGCGGTTTGTTTTTCGAAAATAATTTCCTGTCCATCTTCAACAAGAAATATGTCCTGCTCTCTATATCCAAGTTTTAACGCAAGCCGTTTATATGCAATCATTTGTCGAAATGTTCCACTAATTGGCAACAAAAGTTTTGCAGAAACAAGTGACATCATCAACAGCAAATCTTGC
>CAZKLH010000094.1:0-3832 GCA_964553595.1 uncultured Gammaproteobacteria bacterium
AACCACTAGCCACTCCAACGCCAACAGTAGACATTACCAAATATACAATAACTGTTTTAAATGGGAGTGGAATTGCTGGTGAAGCAGCAAAAGTAAAAGATATGCTTACAAAAGATGGGTTTAGCGTTTCGGATGTTGGGAATGCAACCAATTCTGCATTTACCAATACAATTATTCAAGCAAAAACAGACGTAAGTGCAACAGTAACAAAGAAACTAAAAGACACACTTTCTACTAGTTATCAAGTTGCAGCGAGCATCTCGGCATTACCAAAAGCGGACACAGGAGATATTGTTGTCATAGTCGGAAGCACAAAACAAGAGAATCAATAACTCACTGCCGTTTTTCCTCAAATCTGTTGTCGGCTTAGTGAATGTTTTAAATAAGAAATTGTGTATTCGGCGCTGGACGGTATTAGAACTTCTCTAATCTCACAAAAACAATATAATAAATTTTACTAATAGTTAGTAAGATAGTATATAATCTTTCTTCACATGATAAAAAAAGGAACAAAAGACGAAAATGAATTTATTGTTTGGCTTTTTTCAGCTACCCTACATACTTTTGGGCGCCTTTACGATAGTTGTCCTTTTTTAAGCAAGAAGCCTAATAATAATGGACCCGTAGAGGAATGCGCTGCTCTTATGACTATGGCCGCTGTTCAACTCGCTTTAGGAATTAAAGTAAATTTAGATAAGAATGATTATTATATTAGCGCAATAATTCTGAGATCATTAATTGAAGTTGCAGCAAACATAACTTATATAACAAGAGAAAGTGATAAAAGAATAAGATTGTGCGAAAAGTATTTAGAAACTGTTCATTTAGCACGTAAAAATCTATATGCGATTAATAATAATGACAAGCCGACCTATATTGAGTGGGCAGATTTGCGAATATCGAGGAGAGTAAGTTTGCTTGGGCATGAGGCATCTCTGCTTTATAGATTTCTTTCGAGCTATACCCATTCAGATGCTGGCTTCATGGGAAGTTATTACTACAAATATACAAGTAAGCTTAAAGATGTATATTCATCTTTTGGTACATATCTACTTTTTTCTATATGGGAACATTTAATAGAACTAAATTTAGTCAAAAATGAAGACGTTCTTCCTTATTATTTTGATCTAATAAGAAAAAAAATAAAAAAACAAATTTAGTTAGTTCTTTGTTTTCTAAAACAGATCTATCGTAGTCTTATTCATCTGTGGTTATAATATGTAATCCACCTTCTTTTTTATTGCATGGTTCTTTAAAGATGATTTGGTATCTTGTGCCGATAATTACCTTAATAGGCGTATCAGATATTACTTGTCCTAAGATAAATCTAAAATTATTCAATTGTTTACCGTCTAAGGTTGGAAGAAAATGGCTTTTAAGGAATGTATTAAACTCTTCAGCAAACTTGAGATGTAAATTTAGCTTATATTGTTTTTCTTTGTTTTCTACAAATTCTTTTAGAATTGCGTTTATTTTCTTGCCATCTGTTTTGGATATCTCTGAATGTAAGGACCAATTACAGTAAAAATTTAAAACGGGAAATTTATCTTTTATATTTTCAATCTCCAATATTTTTCTAATTCTGGAAAGAATGTAGACTACTTGAGGCTCTGTTTTTATTTGACTTATAAGTTCACGATTTAGTTTTTCTATTATTGCGTGTTTCATATTTTTGTTGATCACTTCTAATAAGAAGTGTTAGATACCAAACAAGACTTGCCACCAACTTTTTTGTGGCGTTGGTGTAGGTTTTAATATATTGATTACGTTCTTCTTCAGTATTTTCTTTACTGCTTTGGGAGTAGGTGTTAGCGTAGCTCTCGTAGTAGGAGTATATTTTGCAGTAAGAGGAGTATGGGTAGGCGTAGTATGGAGTGATGCTGAATATGTATTTGTAGTATTATTGGGTGAGGAATTAGTCCCTGGCGCATTGTATTGTTGCGAAACATTACAGCTATAGTAAGGAGAGC
Organism: uncultured Gammaproteobacteria bacterium; assembly: GCA_964553595.1. Lineage (GTDB taxonomy): Bacteria > Patescibacteriota > Microgenomatia > Levybacterales > UBA12049 > CAZKLH01. Next base: position 1,971 of record CAZKLH010000094.1, read on the forward strand.
AGGTTGATGATAAAGGAGTTCCATCATTACATCCACATCCGTCATCTCTGACACCATCATGATACGAACAACAACCGGAGTGTGCATAGACAGCAGTAGTAAGAAGAAATGAAAAAAGACTAAGAATAACAAGGCAAGTAAGAGTCTTTCTCATTGCTTAAATTATCCTCTTATCATTATTTATTGTCAACGTTTCAAGGAGAAAAGAACATTGTTATATGTTATTGTTTAAATAATCAAGTAAGGGACCGTAAATCTAAAGTTTGAACCAATTTCTGTAAATTTAATGAGAACTATTTTCTTAATTGTGAGAAGGATTTTTACAAAACCCTTAATCTTTTTATTTTTTGTTTTTGGCTGGCTTTTCCTTATGGCAGGAGTAATTGGATTAGTTGAATCCGGTTACAAACGTTAAACCTGTCTTTCCAACCAGCTCGCCGGAGTTGTATGGGGACCTCGATGCGATTGCAAAATCCTTTCGGTATACGCCGTAGTTTGTGCAGTAAACTCTTTAATCCTCAACACTGCTTTTTTTGGTGAAGTTTACGTTCCTAAGGAGCAACGACATTTATAGTTACTGGAATTTTTATTTCTTGTTTGCTGTAATTATCAATTATCGATCCTGTTCCAGAATAACTTCCAACTGGAACTGTAGTGCTCACATAAATACTCGGAATGGCTATGCCATAAGGAGCTCCAATCGATATAGCAGGAAGATTTGGTAACCACTTAATACCTGTCTGAGAACTGATTGGGCTACCATCAAATGAGACACTATTCGTTGATTTCGAGCTAAGGTTTGATACGATCATCACTTGTTTTGTTCCTCCTTGGGGAATGGTGACTGATATAAATGAAGGGGTCAATGAAAAATGAAAGGCAGAAGAAACCACATGCACCTCAACTTGAATCTGTAATTTTGCATTATTTGCTGGATTTGTTAGCGTTGCAACTCCTGTATAATCTCCTATTGGAACAGTGCTATCTACGAGAATGTGCAACGGTATTGACTGCCCAGGATTGATAGGCCCAGCAATTTCAGTCCATCTGATCCTATATCTACTTGTCGTAGGATCATTAGCAAATGCAAATTGTCTGGCGCCATTGGAGGTTAACGTTGCAACTTGTGCCATTCCTCCTTGAGGAATTACTACACTAATTGCTTGTTTGCTGAGACTTAATTGCAAAGAAGTGCTTGCAGCAAATGCAAGGGGTGTGGGTGAGAACACGGCAACAAAAAGGGAAACTAAAAGAAGCCCAAATATAGCAATGCCAGCAACAAAAATCCTACCAGGTTTTTGTTTTTTATGATTTTTTATATGAAATTTTTTATCCATTCACGAATTATAAATAAAATAAAAAACGGAGTCAAGTAAGAATTATTGGCAGGCAATTTGCCAATTGGTTGCAATTTCTTTTTGAGCCTCTGCTAGGGTAATTTGGCCGCTGCACACTTTTTGGTGACAAATATTTTCGATTTTGTCTTTTGGATTTGGTGATGCACCTGGTTCTGGCCAAAGATTCTTTGGATCGATAGGACTACCGCCAAGCTCAAGGCTTATTAAGTGGTCTTCTTCATAATCAGATCGATTGATATCGCTATAGCCGTATTCAGCTATTTGTTGTGTTTTTAAGTTGTTTGTGTAAGAAACGGGAGGCCGTACAGTTGTTGTATATCCCTTTACGCAAATTGTTTGTTGGATGGTATCTTGAGTAACTTGTGGGTCGATAGCTCCTGGTGTGCAAGTAGGATCTGGCAAAACTCCTTGTATGTGACATTTACTATTGTTTTGAGATATAACAAGAGTTGGAGACACTACAGCGGGTGCATTGAGCTGAATAGTTTTTTCTAATTGTGGTTG
>CAZKLH010000095.1:0-3741 GCA_964553595.1 uncultured Gammaproteobacteria bacterium
CCTCTCACCTTGTAAGACATTAATTTCAACCTGTGTTTGATTATCTGCAGCTGTTGAAAACACTTGTGATTTTGATGTTGGAATCGTTGTATTTCGCACAATAAGAGGCGTTGCAACATTTCCAAGCGTTTCGATACCAAGAGTTAATGGTGTTACATCCAAAAGCAACACGTCTTTTACTTCTCCGCCCAAAACGCCACCCTGAACTGCAGCGCCGACCGCAACAACTTCATCTGGATTAACTGATTTATTTGGTTCTTTACCAAAGAACTTTGTTACTGTTTCAACGATCTTTGGCATCCTTGTCATGCCACCAACTAAAACAACTTCGTCTATATCGGATGCTTTTAGTTTTGCGTCTTTGAGTGCTAACTCAACAGGTTTTATTGTTTTTTGCACGAGCTCATCAACAATTTGCTCTAACTTTGGACGAGTTAATGTCATGGTTAAATGCAGTGGCCCGTCTTTTCCTTGTGTAATAAATGGCTGATTAATCTGCGCTTCTTGGCTACTAGACAGTTCTATCTTTGCTTTTTCTGCGGATTCTCGAAGACGTTGTAATGCTTGTGAATCTTTTCGAAGATCAATGTTGTGTTCTTTTTTGAATTCATCTGCCAAGTAATTAACAATTTTTTGATCAAAATCATCGCCACCAAGATGCGTGTCACCATTGGTTGATTTGACTTCATAAACTCCTTCACCTAATTCAAGAATCGAAATGTCGAATGTTCCACCACCCAAATCATAGACTGCAATGGTATGAGCATTTTTCTTATCAAGACCATACGAAAGTGCTGCTGCAGTTGGCTCGTTAATAATACGAAGGACTTCCAACCCTGCAATTTCTCCTGCTTGTTTGGTTGCCTGTCTTTGACTGTCGTCAAAATATGCTGGCACAGTAATAACTGCTTGCGTTACTTTGCCGCCCAAATAGCTTTCTGCATCTGCTTTTATTTTTTGCAAGATCATTGCAGAGACTTCCTGAGGAGTAAATGTTCTTCCTTCGACTTCTACCACTGCCATGCCGTCTCGGCCAGACTTAATAGTATAAGGCAACCATTTCATGTCGAACTGCACAGATGGATCAGTGAATTTTCGCCCCATTAACCGCTTGATTGAAAAAATCGTTCGCTTTGGTTTTAAAACCATCTGGCGCTTAGCGACATCACCAACAACATGAGAAATTGGATCAACAACAGAGGGTATGACGTTTCGTCCTTCTGCAGAATGGATTACTTTTGGACTTCCGCCTTCCATTACAGAAACACATGAATTTGTTGTTCCTAAATCAATACCAATTATTTTTCCCATATATTACTCCTTTTTTTCTCCTACTTTTACTAATGCTGGCCTCAACACTGCATCCCCTATCATATATCCTGCCTGTGACTCTTCGAGGACTTTTCCTTCCTCGCCTTCTCCCGTTGCTATTGCTTCCATAAATCGTGGATCAAATTGTTTTCCAATCGTTTCTATTTTTACAACTCCTTCATTTTTAAGCGTTGCCAAAAACAGTTGAATACTTACCTTTAATCCTTCGTCTGTAATATGCTTATTTGCTCTCTCTAGTGTATCTAAAACTGGTAATATTCGCAAGACTAACTCCCTATTAGCCGAAATTAACCATTCTCTTTTTTCTTCCTGTGTTCTTTTTTGTAAATTTTGATAATCTGCAAGCGCTCTTTTATATTTTTCTTCATTCTCTTTTACTTTTTCCAAAAGTTCTTCAACTTTTTTATCTTCTTTTATTTCCTGCTCGACTTCTTTTGCCTCTTCATTTTTATCTTTTTTATCGTCTCCGTTCTTCATCTTATGTAATTTTGAATCTCGTTTTACCAACCCTGCGCAATCTCTTCTATTAATTCACCGAAATAACGAACTGTTGGAACAATAGACGTATAATTAAGTCGGGTTGGACCAAGGACTCCGACTTGCCCACCCTGATGCATTGGTGTTTCATAGTTGGTATAGACAAATCCATACGCACCTTTAAGCCGTGGACCAAGATCATCTTCTAATAAAATATGGACATCTTCATCGCCAACAACATGAGCAATAAGATCTTTAAAGTATTCAAACTCATCCATTGTTGAAAGCAAACATTTTGTTACATCGATGTCAAAAAATTCCGGCATATCCAAAATATTTGCATACCCAGAGCAATACATTTCACCTTCATTGGTTGTTGCAATCGCCAATGCTTTTGTTTTTTCTGCAAGCGACCTCGTAAGCTCTTTTAAAAATTGCCCTGTTTGATCACGGTGATCCCACAATTTTTCTTTTACCGAAACCTCTTCTGCAACGGAGAGCTCCCGCTCTTTCATTAACTGCTTTACGTAAAACTTCATACCAATTGCTGTTGGCATTCTTCCAGCCGATGTGTGCATTTTTCTAAGATATCCAAGCTTTGTTAACTGAACCATTTCATTTCGGATTGTTGCAGGCGACGCACTTAAATTGTGTTTTTTCTCCAAAGTTTCTGAACCAACTGATTCTGCAGTTTCGATGTATTCTTCAATGAGGCTTTTTAAAATTTGTACCTGTCGTTGTGTTAAATCTTGCATATATTTTGTGGTTTTGAATTAGCAATATATTAGCACGAGTGCCAAATTGTGTCAAGTACTATTTTTGGTGTGCTACACTCAAAGTATGCGACAGGCAAAAAAACGATCACTACTCCCACTCCTGACAAGTATCGCCTCTCTTGCTGCGCTTGGATATCTTATTCTATCCAATCCTCCAAGCGGAATGCTCCATATTAGCGCCTACTCGTTTCCTACCATTGATCTATTTTTTGTCCTTCTCTTTTTCTTTCTTTTCTTTCTCGTAAGCTTTTTATTCAAGGCAAAACGACATGGAATCTTAATAAGTCTTCTTGTGATTGCCTATCTTCTGTTGCGCTTAAACCATTTAAATAATCTCTTTTTTGGAATTTTACTGCTTTCTCTTTTTCTTGTTCTTGAGCTGCTTTTTGGAAGACAAAAATAAAATATTTGTCTGCATTGCTATACTCTGGTAAAATGCCTGCATGAGCAAATTTTATATAACCAATGCTATTCCATACGTGAATGCGAAGCCACATGTTGGTCATGCACTGGAATTTGTGCAATCAGACACGATTGCTAGGTATCACAAGATTCTAGGAGACGAAACGCTTCTTTTGTGCGGCAGTGATGAAAATGCAATTAAAAATGTTCAAGCTTCAGAAACTGCAAAAAAACCTATACAGGAATTTGTGGATGAAAACGCAAAGATTTTTGAATATGTCGCAAAACAGCTTAACGTGCAATTTGATATTTTTCAAAAGGGGAGCTCGCAAAACCATCATCTTTCTTCACAAAAACTCTGGGAATTGTGCGACAAAAATGGCGATATTTACAAAAAGGCATACACTGGTTTGTATTGTGTTGGGTGTGAGTTGTTTTATGAAAAAGAAGAGTTAAATCAAAATGGAGAATGCTTTGAACACCCCGGTAAAAAACTAGAGGAAGTCACCGAAGAGAACTATTTTTTTAAGCTTTCTAAATATCAAAAAGAAATCGAGAAATTGCTTGAGTCAAATACTTTAGCAATTACCCCAGAGGTTCGAAAAAATGAGGCGCTTTCGTTTGTACGGCAGGGATTACAGGATATTAGTATTTCCAGATCGAATGAGCGTGCAAAAAACTGGGGCGTACAGGTGCCAAACAACAAAACACAAAAGATGTATGTTTGGTTTGATGCATTAAATATTTACCAAAG
>CAZKLH010000096.1:0-3626 GCA_964553595.1 uncultured Gammaproteobacteria bacterium
AAATCCTTGTATGGAAGTATTGACAGCAGTCTTACCATGCAAGAAAGGAAGATTTGGAAGCGTTAGAGAAATTGGAATGACCTTTGGTAAATCAATAGTTATCGCAAAAATTGTTGCAATAACGATAAAAAAAAGAGCAGTGCGCGGATTTTTTTTCATGCAATCATGCTCTCCTCATCACCAATGAGCATGACTCGCGAGCCAGACAAAATTGATGAGATAAACTGGTCATGCTTTTTCTTGCGAAAATCAAACTCTTCTTCGGTCATTGCTGTATAATTTATTTCTGTTCCTAATCGACGTTCTTCATTTCGAACAAGAAGTGCAAGCTCGGGCAAAACAATCGTACCAACAATCAAGAAATCTACCGCCTCTCGTTCTTTTTTACTCCGTCTAATAAATCGCCCAGAAAACATTGCATATTTTATTTTTCCCAATTTTGCTTTGTGCTTTAAAACATCATCTCCAAGTCCAACCGTTTTTCCACCCAAAGAAAGCAAATCTGGATAAAACGCATAACTTTTTGAAAGCGAATAATACAGTCTATTTGCTCTTGGCTCTTTTATCAGTATTCCTTTTTTCTCCAAAAAAGCGAGCTCTCGTCTTACCGCGTTTATTTCATCGCTCGTACGCCTCACTAATTCACGGACATGATACATTTCCGAAGGAGACGAGAGAAATACTGTCAAAAGTTTTACTCTTGACTTTGATGTAATAAGATCAGCTAACATTTACCACTCCATCAGTGGGCAGGATTTCAAACCAAAGTAAACCTCTATCAAACGATACTGGCGTTCCACTTGTTGTAAAAATAAGAGTTCTCGACGTTCGTGAATCTTTTCTCCATGTCGCGGCTGTTTTTTTGCCATCCATAAACACAATTGCTTTCCCTGTTCCCTTATCATCATACAAAAGATGTGCATTGTTTTCATATCCGTCATCTGCGTGGCTTTCTGCCATATACAAAACGACAATAGTTTTCGCAGCTAACTGCTTGTTTGTATCTCGATCGATATGCGCAACGCCTGCGTTATTTCTTTTATAAAGATTCGTCTTGTTGTCATACTTCCAGTCAACAAAATACGCCTTATAGCCTCCCCAAAATTCCAGATGAATTGATTGTGAACTTGGCCTATCTCCCACTGCCACGTCGTCTTTAAACGTATATGGGGTAAATTTGGTATCCCACGCAACGCCATCTTTATCAACGTTTGATAATCCGCGAGATTTGTTTGCAAAATCCCACAATTTTGTTGTCGTAGAATACATCGTATGCTCTGTTGCCGCTTCGTGACCAAGCCTATTATAATCACGCCAGAATGTTGGAAAACCAATTGAGAATTGATTCATATCGTTATACCCTGTCCATCCGTAATCGGTGAGTTGCCCCAAAGCATTCGCAGCCCCGTCGGTGTTTGCACCACCAACATGCGTGTACAAGGGAGAATTACCATATTCAGACGCAAAGTCGATAAAATATGTCCTTGCCGAACGCACAGGGCCGACTTCTGGCGCATCCTGACAATAAAACTCTGTAAAACACCTTGTAATCCCACCTTCTGCAACTGCCTCATAGATAACATCCGCAAAAGATAACCCCGATTGTGGCCTGGCATCTTCATGATTTTCTATCATAATGCCAAGCGGCCGATGTTTTTCCCACCAGGCTTTTTGTTGCGCTGAATATTTTTCCCCGTTTAGAGGACATGGCTCTGTTTTTGGCTGATTACTATCAAACACAAGTTTTCCTCCAGGACCGACCGTAGGCGCAACCACCATTTTTTGACTTACTCCACCCACCCCTTGGGAAAAAAGTGCATACGATATGCCTGTAGACAATATGTAGACTCCAATGACAAACAAAATACCTAGAACGCTTTTTTTGTTCATGTGATTTTTATTATCTAATTATTTCTTGCTTGTTTCAATGCCTTTTTTTCCTCTTCAGACAAATCGTAATCTATTCCTTTTCCAGACACAACTTTTTTTGCGTACCACCTTGTTCCTGAGCGAGAATATAACCCAGAAATAACAACACCTGTATCATCTCCGTCTAAAAGAGAAAGGACAAAACTTTGTTCTCCTCCCGTATCTTTAAACGGATTATACCGCAACAAACCTATTTTTTGGATATGAAAGATACTTTGTTTTTCTATTGTATCACACCGAGAACGCAATGCATCAATCTCCTGTTTTGCAAAATCTATTTTTTTTAGTATCTCATCTAAAAGAGAACTGAGTGTTTTTTTATGAACTCCGTTGGTTAATGTATTGTAATGTGCGTTCATTCGAAAAAAAAAGAAGGTAATAACGAGCAACCAAATAAACAGAACTGCAGAGGCTAAAAGTTGAAAATTGAATACCATATTGACTCTTATATTAGCCTCTTGACAGCCATGTGTCAATAGTGTAATCTTTTGCATAAAGCGAAAACATGGGTAAACAAAGAAAAACTCGTGAGCAGAAAATTATTGCAGATCTCCGCAAAAAACTTGAGACAACGACTCAACCAAAATTTCATGTAGCTTCTGAGAAGGAAACAATAGTGAAATCTTCCTTTATCGAAAGAGCACAGCCAATGGTTACTACTCGGTCCATTTATACGCATCAATATCTGCGACAAGATCTTCGAAAGACAGCCATCACGACTTGCTTTCTTGCTATTGCAGAGTTACTATTATTGTTCTTCATGAGAAGATAAGCTTTTTTTTGAAAGGGGGTGAACGAAATATGGCACAAATGTATTGCGTTAAATGTCGAGAAAAAAGAGAAGATCCAAATGCAGAAAAGGTAACCATGAAAAATGGTAAACCAGCAATGAAGGGCAAATGCCCAGTGTGTGGTACAGGAATGTACAAAATTGGTGGATAAAATAATTCTTGAAGATTCTTCGAAGAAATAAAAATTATAACTTCAAGAAACATAATAAAAACCACGTTCGTAATAAACAACGTGGTTTTTTATGTGGATCTAAAAAAAGAAGATTACAGGAGTTCTTTGAGCAAAGGATTGATGTCTATTTTGTCAAGCGGTTGCTTCACAAGTGGTGTTTGGGCAATTTGTGGAACGCCATCTTCCCATGTTGGTCTTTCTTCTTGATAAAAAATACCTGTTGGAATATGTTCCTTTTCTCCCTCTGTGATATGACGCTTTAATGGCCACTCCTCTGCTTTTGCAAATGCCTTGGCCTTATCTTTTGTATCGTGTCCTTCTGCATCGAGCTTATATACCCTCTCGTAAAACCATGCAAAAGTATTCTTATGATTAAAAGTAACACATGGTTGCATTGTATCTACAATTGAAAACCCTTTATGCTTTACTGCTTCTACTAGTAATTGCGTTTCTTGTTTGTTGTCTCCGGCAAAACCTCTGGCAACAAATGTTGCTCCAGCCGACAATGCAAGAGACAAAGGATTTAATGGCGCCTCGACTGTTGGAACGGGTGTTGCTTTATTTTTTTCTCCAATATCGGTTGTTGGTGAATATTGTCCAGTTGTTAGACCATAGATTTGATTATCGTGAACAAGAAGTGTTAAATTTACATTTCTTCGTGCGGCATGAATGAGATGATTTGTCCCCTCGGCATATTGATCACCATCTCCGCCAATAACAATAACTGTTAATCC
>CAZKLH010000097.1:0-3609 GCA_964553595.1 uncultured Gammaproteobacteria bacterium
TTTAGCATGTTTGTTACCTACTCGCGTGTGTGGGAAATGCAGGAAAAAGCCTCAAGTTCTCAAAAAGAATAGTACCTTCTTGGATTACTATTTTTTCCAGAATCGAAAGTTTTCGATAGAAAGCCTTTTTTTAGCAAAGAAGAATAGGTAGGTAATATCGAGTATCCCTACGGAATTTACAATTAAAATTGCGATAAACCAATTCCTTTGACTACTTTTTGCAGCCCTCCATAATGCAACCCCTTTCCATATAAGTGTCCAAATAAGGAGCAGTAAGAGCAGTATGGGTGGCGATTGTGAAAGAAAATCTGTATAGTTTGGCATATCCATTTTATCATAGCATAACTATGCAAGCACTTCAAAACTTGGTAAAATGAGAGCGTGAAGATTGGCATTTTTGATCCTTACTTAGGCACGCTTGGAGGAGGGGAAAAGTATATGCTTACCGCTGCTTCTTGCTTGTCAAATAACCATCAGGTGAGTATATTTTGGGATGACGCATCAATTCTTGAAAAGGCAAAAGAGCGTTTTTCAGCAGATCTTTCTCATGTGTCTCTTACAAAAAATATATTCTCTAGAAATGTAGGATTGTTTTCTCGGTTGTTTCAAACAAAAAAATATGATGTGCTTATCGTTTTAAGCGATGGAAGTATTCCTCTCGTTCTTGCTAAAAGACTTGTTGTTCATTTCCAATTTCCGGTCGAATGGGTCAATGGGGCGCAATTGTTAACACAGAAAAAAATTTCTAGGATTTATAAAATAATATGCAATTCTCATTTCACCAAAGGATATATCGATAAAACATTTAATATAAAAAGTGTCGTTTTATATCCGCCTGCTGATATGCAAAGAAAATCCTCCCTGGTAACAAAAAAGAATGTGATTTTAACTGTTGGAAGATTATCAAAAACGACAAATGGTTCTTATTTTAAAAAACAAGACGTTATGATTACTGTATTCAAGAAAATGATTGATAGTGGTTTATTAAATTGGCAGCTGGTGGTCTCTGTTTCTTGTTTGGATCGCGATGAGAAACTTTTGGAAGATTTACAAAATTCAGTTAAAAACTATCCTATACTTATTGTCGCAAATGTATCGCATGAGCGATTAGAAATGCTGTATAAGGAAGCAAAAATTTATTGGCACGCCGCAGGTTTTGGGGAGAATATTAAAGAACATCCAGAGCTTGCTGAACATTTTGGAATTACAACGGTAGAGGCAATGAGTGCTGGCGCCGTACCTGTTGTGTTTAATGGTGGCGGGCAACGGGAGATTGTTGAAGATATGGCTAATGGAATTCTATGGAATTCAGAAGGTGAATTAATACAAAAAACTCAGCAGATCATTGAGAAAAAAAACTTGTGGGCACAATTATCAAAAGCTTCACAAAAAAGAGCAGAATTGTTCAGTGAGGAGAAATTTTGCAATCATCTCGAACAGCTCATCTCATGAAAAAAAAATTACGATTCATTCCTCTTTTTGCAATTTTTTTACTTGTTGTTTTTTTCTTTAGGCAAACAATTATTAATCAAAAACTCCCAATTCCTGCAGACACGATTGTTGGTTTATATAATCCTTTCAGAGATCTCTATAAAAAAACATATCCCAATGGTATTCCATTTAAGAACTTTTTAATAACCGATCCTGTTCGTCAACAGTATCCATGGCGATATCTCTCAGTCTTAGAGGAGAAAAAACTAGAAATTCCGTTGTGGAATCCATATTCGTTTTCTGGAACTCCACTTCTTGCAAATGTTCAGTCGGCTGCGTTGTATCCTCTTAATTTATTGTTTTATATTTTCCCATTTTCTTTTTCCTGGTCTATGCTCATCTTTCTCGAGCCATTATTATCTTGTATTTTTCTTTATGTATATCTCCGAAACCTTCAATTACATCGTTTTGCCTGTCTTCTTGGAGGAATTGTCTATGGGTTTTGTGGATTTTCTATTGCATGGATGGAGTGGGGGACAATACTTCATGTTTCGTTATGGTTGCCATTGATTTTATTATCGATAGATAAAATGTTATTTGTTAATACTGTGGAGTTTAAGAATAGAAAGTTGTTAGGTTGGGTTGCTCTTTTTATTTTTTCTCTAACATCATCTTTTTTAGCAGGACATCTACAAACATTTTTTTATGTATATATTATTGTTCTTGGATATTTTTTCGCAAAAATAATTCAACAACAAAGAAAACGTCAATTCTTGTTTCTTTTTTTATTATGTAATGCTATTTTTCTAATAATTACTTCTATTCAATGGATTCCGACAATACAGTTTTTACTACAAAGCGGTCGTAACGTAGATCAGGCAAATTGGCAAACCGAAGGATGGTTTATTCCCTGGCAAAATCTAATACAGTTTATTGCCCCAGATTTTTTTGGAAATCCAACGACTCTTAATTATTGGGGAGTGTGGAATTATGGAGAATTTATCGGATATATTGGTATACTTCCTTTAGCCTTTTCTTTGTTTGCTATTTTTTTTCGACGTGAGAAAAAAACACTTTTTTTTGGAAGCATTTTTTTTCTATCTCTTATTTTTTCCTTGCCAACCTTTTTCGCAAAACTTCCCTATATTTTTCAAATTCCATTTTTTTCTACGTCTCAACCGACAAGACTACTTTTTATAACTGATTTCTCACTCTCAATATTAGCAGGTTTTGGTTTTGATTTATTTCTTAAACAGAAGAAAAACGTATACTATCCATTATTGCTTATTGGACTCGTACTTCTATCACTTTGGATATATGTAATTCTTACTATAAAATCGGGAAATCTTGACACTGCGAATCTTCTTGTAGCAAAACGAAACCTGTTTTTACCAACAATAATTTTCTCAATAAATATTTTGTTAATCACCTCTTATTTGTTCTGTAAACAAAAAATGGCACGAGTATTTTTATCAATCGTTTTATTGTCGCTTTTGGTTTTTGATCTATTTCATTTCGGTGAAAAATTTATAACTTTTGCAAATGAAAGTTATTTATACCCTCAAACAAAAGCAATTAATTTTTTGGAAAATCAGAAAAAACCCTTTCGAATTATTTCTACCGATTCTCGAATACTTCCCCCAAACTTTTCCGTTATATACAAATTGGAAAGCATAGAAGGTTATGACCCAATCTATCTACTGCGTTATGGAGAATTAATTGCTGCCTCAGAACGTAATAGTTCTAATATTTCTGCTCCGTTTGGTTTTAATAGAATTATAACTCCTCATTTTATTGATTCGTCAATTGTTGATTTGTTAGGGGTGAAATATGTTTTGAGTCTTTCCGATTTACATTCTCAGAAATTAAAGAAAGTTTTTCAAGAAGGAGAAACAAGAATTTATGAGAACAAGCAAGCATTATCTCGAACATTTTTTGTTCAACATCTGATTCCAGTTTTGAGTAAACAAGATGCGATACAGAGTATGTATGCAAAAGATTTTGCAGGCAATATGGATGCAGTTGTTGAGGATATTGCATCAGAAAATAAGCACGCGTTTTCTATTGGTGAAGCTCAAATAGTCTCTTATTCTGAGAATAAGGTAATTGTTTTAACAAAAAATATTTCGGAAGGATTTCTTGTGCTGACTGATAGTTATTATCCAACGTGGCATGTAA
>CAZKLH010000098.1:0-3536 GCA_964553595.1 uncultured Gammaproteobacteria bacterium
TCTCTTACCTATAGTGGAGGGTTGGCAAGTAGTGGGGGTATTAATGCAAATCAACTTCTTGGTTTGACATGGGCGTCACCGGGAAACATTGGCTCGACATCTCCAGGTATAGGTTACTTCACTTCAGTTGGCGTAGGAACTACTGCCCCAGTGCAGACATTTTCAGTTGTTGGATCGGCAAATATAACTGGAAATCTTGGTGTTGGTACGACGAGTCCAAGTGCGGCACTTGATATTGTCGGTACTGCACGTATTACATCAACTGTCAGTCTGCTTGGGACTTCGTCTGGGAGCGGTTCTACTCTTTGTTTAAGCGCAACGTTTCAAATCATTACCTGTACTGGCTCTAGTATTACTGGTTCTGGAGTAACCAGCTATCTCCCTATCTGGAGTTCTTCTTCTGGTCTTGGTGTTTCAGAACTCTATGATACAGGAACAAAGGTTGGTATCGGTACCAGTAACCCACTGGCAAGACTCAATATTGCTGGATCTTCGACATCAACAGGTCTTACTTTCTTAACACAAGGATCAACTGGTCTCTTTGGTCTTGCAGTCCTTGATAATGGCAATGTTGGTGTTGGGACATCAACGCCGGGAGCAGCACTTCAGATTAACGGAAATACTGCTCTTGGTTGGTCAGGAACAGTAACGAGCGCACCAACAAACGGTCTTGCAGTCAGTGGTAATGTTGGAATCGGAACATCCGTAGCAGGATCTGCATTGCAAATTAGCGGAAATGAAGTGATTGGTTTCGGCTCTGCAGCAATAGCAGGACCAACAAATGGTCTTGCTGTTTTTGGTAATGTTGGAATCGGGACTACCTCACCCCAAGTAGCTTTAGATATCACCGGCCAACTGCGTATCACCTCGTTAGCCTCTGCGACTTCAACAGCTCTTTGTATTAATACCACCAACATTCTCTCGTCCTGCTCTTCGGCAGCTTCTCTTACTGGAACTGGTGTTGCGAATTATGTAACAAGATGGACAGGTGCTAATACTTTAGGACTTGGTCTTATCTATGACAATGCCGCCAATGTGGGTATCGGGACTACAAATCCCTTAGCAAGACTCAATATTGCAGGAGCTGGAACCTCAACTGGATTAACCCTGCTGACACAAGGATCAACTGGTCTCTTTGGTCTTGCAGTCCTTGATAATGGCAATGTGGGGGTCGGAACTACCAACCCCGGTGTCAAGTTTGCAGTAAACGGAAATACTGCTCTTGGTTGGTCAGGAACAGTAACGAGCGCACCAACAAACGGTCTTGCAGTCAGTGGTAATGTTGGAATCGGAACATCCGTAGCAGGATCTGCATTGCAAATTAGCGGAAATGAAGTGATTGGTTTCGGCTCTGCAGCAATAGCAGGACCAACAAATGGTCTTGCTGTTTTTGGTAATGTTGGAATCGGGACTACCTCACCCGGATCACAACTAAGTATTAATGGCGGAGTAAGCATTGGGGCATTTGCATTAAATGCTGCACCAACAAACGGCCTTATTGTTTCTGGCAATGTGGGTATCGGGACTACCTCTCCAATTTCGCTACTTAGCATTAAAGGAACTGCTGCAGCTGGAAGTGCCGACATTACTTATCAAAATGCTTCAAGCGTAACACTTTTGCAAATATTTAATCCTACAAATACGGGCATTGGCATATCAAATCCTACAAGCACGATTCTTTCAATCGGTAAAGATAATACAACCGGAAGATCAATCAACGCAGTAGGAACGGTGAATACGCTTGGTGCAGATTATGCTGAGTATTTTTATCAGGATATACCTGGGGACCTGCAGGGGGGAGACCTGGCCTGTATTGCAGCATCATCAGGCAAGGCGAATAAGTGTCAAAGTGGAGAATCAATACTAGGAACAGTCTCAACCGATCCTGCTTTTGTTGGAAACGACATTTTCAATTCATCCGACACAACCGCAACGGTTTTAATCGGATTAATGGGACAGGTGTTGACAAAAGTTAATACCCAGAATGGTTCGATTCAAAATGGTGACTACCTAACTATGTCTTCGACTCCTGGGGTTTCTATGAGGGCCACCGCTCCTGGCCAAGTGATAGGAAAAGCCCTACAGAGCTATTCACAAGCTGGTATAGGCACCATATTAGTTGATATAAATGCAGGATATGCAGATCCATCCACTCAGAGCCTTAGCTTGCAAATTGCACCTCCCTCGCAAGACGCATCCTCAGCAGCGAATCAAGCACAGGATTCTTTGCTCGATTTTAGTGTTCCTGGAACATTAACCGTTAATGGCGGACTTGTGGTTACCTCTCCCGCTGAGTTTAAAGCCAGCACAATTTTTGATCTAATTGTTCAGTTTCTTTCAAATGTTATATTTAATGGTGACGTAAGCTTCCTTGGCCATACAATATTTAATCAAGATACCGCTGGATTTGCGATAATAAAACAAAACGCAACAACAGTTTCTGTTACATTCCAAAAACCATATAATCAAATCCCATCTGTTACAATTAATTCCGCCATTTTTAAAAGCAACGATCAAAACACCCAAGCAGATAGCGAGCAATCTCTCTTAAGCAGCGGCATAACGTATGTGATTACGGACATAGATACAAATGGATTTACTATTAAGTTAAATAAAGCTGCTTCTTTTGATATGACATTTTCGTGGATAGCGATCGCTGCGAATAATGCAACAACCAGCGTTTCTGCACCGATTACGTTGACTCCAGTTCCAACCGCATCGCAATCATCAATTTTGAGTCCAACGCTTCCCATTTTATCACCTATTCTTACTCCAACAATAAACCCATCACTCTCCCCAAATCCATCGGTTAGTCCAAGTGTTTCTCTGTCGGTAACTCCGTCGGCGACCGCCTCTCCTTCCCCATAAATCAAGAAAAAATACAAGAAAACAAGCGCTGTTCCTAGTTGTATTCTTATACTTTGATGTTATATACTTATCATAATTTGCTATGGCAATCTTGAAAGATGTCAAATTAAACCCAATCATAAAAGAAGATAAGCAAAGCACTAATGTATCTGTACATACAAAAATGTCTACCAAATACGTTTTCACCACACTTCTCATAATTGTTTTTTTGGCTCTTATTGGCAGTACTTTCTATTTTTACCGGCAATACCAAATATTAAAACAGCAGAATCCTGCAACCATCCAGCGAATGACCCAAGAAGAGGTCAAAAAAGTTGTAAATCAAGTTAGCAAGTTAATGCTTTTACCCAACGAAACTCCCACCTTAGCGACTATAACTGATATTAATAAACTCAAAGATCAATTATTCTTCAAAAAAGCAGCAAACGGTGATAAGATTCTCATTTACACAACTGCGAAAGAGGCAATTCTGTATGATCCTAAATTAAATATTATTGTTAACGTCGCTCCTGTGATTATTGGTGGGGATCAACCTTCACAAGCTGGTCAGGCAAAAATTGGACTGAGAAACGGGACAAAAACACAAGGTTTAGCATCGACTATAGAGTCACAAATTCAACAGGCATATCCTGGGGCAAATATAGTGCTTAAGCAACAAGATCAAAAAA
>CAZKLH010000099.1:0-3531 GCA_964553595.1 uncultured Gammaproteobacteria bacterium
ATTAACAACCCTTATCTGCAAAGGCGCAGCAGATGAGATTTGGCCAATTACAAAGATGTACGCAGACAACGACAAAATACTCCCATTCACAAAAGATGTCGAAGACAAAGTAAAAAAACGATTTGAAGAGTTAAGCAGCGATGGTTTTCGAGTCCTGGCAGTGGCATTCCGAGAAATTACAGAAAATAAATCAATCTTCGAAAAAGAGGATGAAAAAGATTTAGTATTCTTAGGATTCACTGCATTCTTCGATCCACCAAAACACGAAGCGAAAGCTGTTTTGCAAGCGTTACAAAAAGAAGGCGTGTCGGTAAAAATTTTAACTGGTGACAACGAACTGGTCACAAAAAAAATATGTGAAGAGCTTTCTATTCCCGTCACAGGAATTGTTCTTGGCCGTGACATGCTGCATGTTGGCGATGAATCGCTCATTCCAATGGTACTAAAAGCAAATATTTTTGCGAGACTTTCTCCAGACCAGAAATCTCGCATTATTTCAGCGCTACGAAAATCACGCTTTGTTGTTGGCTACCTTGGCGATGGTATTAATGACGCTATCTCGCTTCGCGCGGCAGATATCGGCATTTCTGTTGATAACGCCGTTGATGTTGCAAGAGAATCAGCAGATATCATTCTTGTATCAAAGTCGTTGCAGGTGCTACGAGACGGTATTTTGGAGGGGCGAAAAACGTTTGCCAATACAATGAAATACATTTTTATGGGCACAGGGTCTAATTTTGGCAACATGTTTTCTATGAGCATCGCTTCCCTCCTGTTGCCATTTTTACCCATGCTTCCCACTCAAATTCTTATCAATAACCTTATCTACGACATCTCACAGCTCTCGCTCGCAGCAGATCGAGTTGACGAAGAGGATCTTGTAAAACCGCAACATTGGGATATTGGTTTTATCAAACGTTTTGTTTTGATTTTTGGTCCAATCAGCTCTCTTTTTGATGTTCTTACTTTCGTGATACTGTTTACATTTTTTAACGCAACGATACCCATGTTTCGCACAGGCTGGTTTATTGAATCGGTTATCACCCAATCACTTATTGTTTTTGTAGTCAGAACCAAACGAGTTCCATTTTTTACCAGCAAGGCGTCACCACTTCTTTTCGTGACAGCTGCTGGAGTTATTATTATTTCTCTTTTGCTTTCTCAAACAACATTAGGAGAACCTTTCGGGTTTACGACTCTTCCTACAGCCTTCTGGATATTTGTCGCAATCGTCGTCGTGTTGTATGTAGGCGTTGTTGAGCTTGCAAAAACAGTGTTTTACAAAATGACCCCTTGACATTTTCCATGACGATATGGCTATAATAAATGTAGATGAAACTTAAGCATTCAGATACATATTCTTCTGCAAAAGCTATCACTGGATTTCTTGTTTTGTGCGTTGCCGTAGTAATATTTGTTATCTTCGCGGCAACAAAGGACGATATTATCGACGGTAATATGTTCCAAACATTTATTTTACTCACCGCAGTTGGCATGGCGCTTTTACTCACTCTTTTATATATGGCAAATCAAACAAAAGCTACGCCACGATCTTCAAAACGAAGGAAACGATAAACCACTTTTAGTAATTCTTCTAGAAATTTTTATCCGAGGTAATCTTTGAGTTTGTTTCCGCGCGAAGGATGACGAAGCTTTCGAAGCGCTTTTGCTTCAATTTGTCTGATTCGCTCTCTGGTAACTGCAAACATCTTACCAACTTCCTCAAGTGTTTTTGATCTTCCATCTTTTAATCCAAATCGCTCTTCTAAAACCCGACGTTCTCGGTCAGAAAGCGTACCCAAGACCTGTTCAACTTGTTCTTTGAGAAGCTCTCTGGATGCAGCGTCAAAAAGAGTAGGGGCTGAAGTATCATGAATAAAGTCTCCAAGCCTGCTATCTTCTTCATCGCCAACGGGAGATTCAAGGCTCGCTGGTTCTTGAGAGATTTTAATAATTTCCAAAGCTTTTTCTGGATCAATACCCAAAACCTTTGCAACTTCCTCAGGAGTTGGCTCGCGGCCTAATTCCTGCATTAATTTCCTCGATGTTCGCAAAAATCGATTGATATTTTCCACCATGTGCACGGGAATTCGTATTGTTCTTGCCTGATCAGCAATAGCTCGAGTTATTGATTGACGAATCCACCAGGTTGCATAGGTTGAAAATTTAAATCCCCTGCGCCAATCGTACTTTTCCACTGCCCGAATAAGCCCTTGATTGCCTTCCTGAATAAGATCCAGAAGCGACAATCCTCGCCCCACATATTTTTTCGCAATCGAAACAACAAGCCGCAAATTTGAGGTAGTAAGAACTTTTTTCGCTTCTTTATCGCCTTTTTCAACCCGTTTTGCAAGCTCAATTTCCTGACTAAAATTCAAAAGGGGAATCCTGCCAATCTCTTTGAGATACATTCTCACAGGATCAGAAACGGTACCTTCTGTTAAAACAGTTAACGCCTCGAGTTCCTTCTCCAAAACCTCGATAGGCTTTCCCATTTCATGTTCTTCCGAAACACTCTCAAACACATCGATATCTGCACGAAGGAAACGATCGTACAACTCGTCGAGCTCTGATATGTGCTCTTCTGGTTTTGGAAAAAGGGCCAAAATTTCGTCCTGGGTAATGTATCCTCTTTTTTTGGCTGAGTGGACAATATCCGACAATACTGGTTGTTGCGTTTTTGCCATAGTTTACGTACGTCTATTTTACCACAAATACGAAGCTAGACATAGTACCTCTTTGGTTATGCCTTGCCTCGTTTGACAGTTGTTTGGTTGTATGAAACAATGAATGTATGGAAAATACTGCCCAACAGCAACCCATGATGTCACAGGGAGCAACACCAGCGCCAATGCCACAACCAACGCAACAAGTTTCGCCCGTTCCGTCTTCCCCTTCGGCTGGCCCATCAAAAACATTTCTCTTTGCACTTGTCTTTGTCCTTCTTGCTGGAGCGAGCGCCGCAGCGTACTTTCTTGGCGTAAAAAACTCCCATCCTGTAGCAGAACCAGTAACTACTGCACCTATTATTATAAAACCAACGCCAACAGTCGACCCAACCGCAAACTGGCAAACATATACAAACCAAACATTTGGATATTCTATTAAGTTCCCAAACACATCTACTGTGCCAACGCAAACTCCAAAACAAATAAGCCAACTGGGAAAAGATTCTAATATGTGCGTCACGCTAAATACTGATCAGACGTGTATAGTTCCAATCAATAGTTATACTAATCCAAAAAAACTATCACTCATTGATTGGGCAACCCAGCATAAACAACTTTTTAGTCCAACTGATGCAACAGAAACAACAGTAAACTCCTACAATGCTCTTTCTAAAACTGATCCAACCCAAACAACGTATACAGATTATTTAATATCTTCAGGAACGACTATTATACAAATAAATATTCCCAGTACAAATGAGGGAAAACAAATCCTTTCAACCTTTACCTTCACTACTACCTCGCCGACGGGCGGGACAAATCTTCCATCAGCATCAGAAATACACTCTTTTCCTGTATATAC
>CAZKLH010000100.1:0-3494 GCA_964553595.1 uncultured Gammaproteobacteria bacterium
ACTGGTTATCTCATACTGTTGCCTGGTATAGTTCGCATGCAGATTGGTGGAAGCGAGTGAAAAGCAAAGAATATCAGGAATATTATCACAAACAATACGGTGCATAAGAAAACTTCTGCCTTGGATTTTTTTGTTCATAATCACGTTTTTCTTCTATGACACAAAGAAAAAAAATTTTCGGAATTGGTATTACTGGGCTTGTTGGTTCAAGAATTGTTGAGTTGCTTGGAGAAGTGTACGAATTTATTCCTCTTGGAACAAAAGAAAGCGTTGATATCACTAATAAAAACTCATTAGAAAGTGCAATGAAAGACCAGGAGGACGCAAAAATAGTTTTACATCTTGCTGCAAAATCAAGTGTTGATGGGTGCGAAGAAGATAAGTCGCTTGGAGAAAACGGCATGGCTTGGAAAATAAATGTTGAAGGCACAAGGAATGTCGTAGAAATATGTAAGGAATTTGAAAAAAAGCTTTTATACATATCGACTGACTTTGTTTTTGATGGGACAAAAGATGAATATTCTGAGCAAGACGTTCCGAATCCAATAAATTGGTATGGGGTTACAAAGTATGAGGCAGAAAAAATCGTTTCCGGTGCTGGCATACAATATTCTATAGCGCGAATCGCCTATCCATATCGATCAAATTTTTCCCAAAAAAAAGATTTCGTTCGGGCAATTCTTGATAGATTACAAAACAAGCAAAAAGTAGAAGCGGTGACCGATCATATTATGACACCAACGTTTATTGATGATATTGCTTTTGCGATAGATGCAATTATTCAAAAAAACGCATCAGGAATATTTCATGCAGTTGGGAGTCAATCGTTATCTCCCTATGATGCCGCATGCTCGATTGCAAATGAGTTCGGTTGTGATCTTTCTCTTATTTCGAAGACTACCCAAAAAGAGTTTTTTAATGGCAGAGCAACAAGGCCCTTTTGCTTAAAACTGAAAAATGATAGAATACTACAATTAGGCGTAACAATGAAAACATTTGCAGAGGGATTACAAGAGTTAAAAAAACAAATGGCAATATAACATATGATAATAACTTTCGTTGGGCACGGGTATGTTGGTTTAGTGACGGCCGCTGTTTTTGCTGATTTGGGCAATACCGTATGGGTTGTTGGACACACAAAAGAAAAAATTGAAAATTTAAAAAAAGGAATTCTCCCAATTTATGAACCAGGACTTGAAGAGTTGGTGAAACGGAATGTTTCTGCAAAACGATTACTTTTTACCCTTGATTATAAAGAAGCGATTCCTTCCTCCCAAGTAGTTTTTATTGCTGTTGGAACACCTCCGAAAAAAACCGGCGAAGCAGATCTTTCGGTTGTGCATTCAGTTGCAGAAAGCATTGCGAAACATCTTGATGGATATACTGTTGTTGTAACAAAAAGCACTGTCCCTGTTGGAACAAACAAACAAGTCAAAAAAATTCTTGATCATTTAAAACCACAAAAAGCAGTATTTGATGTTGCATCGACTCCAGAATTTCTCAGAGAAGGTCAGGCAATTTCTGACACGCTGCATCCAGACAGAATTGTTATTGGGACTGAATCAAAACAAGCGCAAGATTCACTTATTGAATTACACAAGCCAATCAACGCTACAGTACTTTTGACAAATATAGAAACTGCAGAAATGATAAAGTATGCAGCAAATGCGTTTTTGGCAACGAAAATTTCTTTTGCAAATGCAATTGCAAAATTATCAGAAATAACGGGAGCAGATGGAATAAAAGTTTTGGAAGGAATTGGTCTCGATAAGAGAATCGGTAAGAAGTTTTTATCCCCAGGAGCTGGGTATGGTGGAAGTTGTTTTCCAAAAGATGTGAAGGCTTTAATAGCAATCGCAAAGCAGCATGATTACAACTTTTCGCTTCTAAAAGACGTTGAGGAGATAAATCAGGAAGCAATACAAAGCATTGTTATTAAAGCCAAGAAATTACTCAAGGGTTCAATTGCAAAAAAATCTATTGGTATTTTAGGCTTGTCATTTAAACCAGACACAGACGACATGCGAGACGCTCCCTCAATTATTGTTATTAATCAATTATTGAAAGGAAAAGCGCATGTAAAAGTGTATGATCCAATTGCGATGCAAAATGCCAAAAAATTATTACAGAACGTTTCTTTTTCGGATAATGCATACGAAGTGGCAAAGGATGCGGATTTGCTTATTGTTATGACAGAATGGAATGAATTTATGCAGCTTGATTTAGAAAAAATAAAAAAGCTTATGAAAAATCCTGTGATTGTTGATGGACGAAATATATATGAGCCAGAAAAAATGAAAGCTTTAGGATTTACGTATCAAGGTGTAGGAAGATCATAGATAGCCTCTAAAACAGCATGCAACAAAAAATACTCATTACCGGGGTTTCTGGATTCGCAGGGAGTCATTTGGCAGAATATCTTATTTCAAAACAACAATACTCAATTTTTGGAACGTATCTGCAAGAAGAAAGTCTTATCAATGTTTCTGAGATTGAGAAAAAAATCCAATTAACAAAAATCGATCTTACTCGTGGAGATGACGTTTCTTCTTTAATCAAGCAAGCCAAGCCTGATTTTGTTTTTCATCTCGCTGCAGCAACTTCGCCTGCTGAAAGTTTTACTAATCCTGGGGCAACAATAACAAATAATGCAATGGCGCAAATACATCTTCTCGAAGCAATTCGTAAAGAAAAACTTCTTGACACAAAAATTCTTATTATTTCCTCAGCAGATGTCTATGGGAAAGTTGCAAAGAATGATCTTCCTATCGACGAAAACACGCCATTCATGCCAGTTGATCCATATGCTGTATCAAAAATCACGCAAGATTATTTGGGGTTGCAATACTTTCTTTCGTACCAGTTAAAGATTGTTCGGGCAAGACCATTTAATCATACTGGGCCGAGGCAATCTCCGCAGTTTGTTGTTTCTTCTTTTGCAAAAAAAATAGCATCTATTGAAAAAGGAGAAATAGAGCCAGTACTTAAGGTCGGGAATCTTGATGCGAAGAGAGATTTTACCGACGTTCGGGACATGGTGCAAGCGTATGCATTGCTTTTGGGAAAAGGAAAAATCGGTGATGTGTACAATATTGGGTCGGGCGTGTCATATTCAATTTCAGAAATTTTGCAAAAATTGCTTTCATTTTCAAAAAAAGAAATTACAATAGAAAAAGACCCGTTACTTATGCGTCCTGGTGATGCGCCAAATCTTGTTTGCGATAATAGAAAAATAAGCGATGAAATCGGTTGGAAGCCAATGATATCGCTTGATACTACTTTGGAAGATACGCTAGATTATTGGAGGAATTTCCAGTACAATAAGAAGATATGAAAAGAGCTTTAATTACCGGTATTACTGGTCAGGACGGGTCGTATTTGGCTGAATTGCTTCTCTCGAAGGGCTATGCCGTATATGGATTAACACGTCGGACCAGCACGATCAACAACGAAAGAATAAAGCATATAGAAGATAAAATCACGCTTGTACAAGG
>CAZKLH010000101.1:0-3483 GCA_964553595.1 uncultured Gammaproteobacteria bacterium
GGAGCAGCCCTTCTTCTTGCTGGGGCGTGTCTGGGTTTTACTTTTTTCTTTTTCATCTTATTAACGAGTACGTCTCTTAAATAAAATTGTCAAGAGCCCATGGTATCATAAGTAGTTGAAGATTTGTTGTCTATTTTTCCCTTGCAGTTTTTAAAAGTTCTGCAAAAAAGAGAAGTTCTTTTAATAGCGTATCTGCATTTTTTTGCAAGTGTTCTGCATTAAAATTTCCTTTATCGTCAATGAGTTTTCTAAAGAATGGAATATGCACTCCTGTTTTTGTCGGAATTAGTCCTAGTTCAATCACAACTTCTCGTAGTTGTTCTACCGAACGAATTCCTCCAGAAATTCCGCCGTAACTTACGAATGCGACTGGTTTGTTATTCCATTCTTTATACACATAGTCGAGTGCGTTTTTTAATATAGCCGGATATCCATGATTATATTCAGGGGTAACAATAATAAATCCGTCCCCTTCACTTACTTTTTTGGCCCACTTAGTGGCAATGTTGTTTGTATATTTTCCTCCCGATGTGGATGGGGAGACAGGTTCGTCAAAAAAAGGAAGTTGGTAGTCTCGTAAGTCAATCAATTCTGCATCGACGTTTTTTTGTTTTTGTAACTCTGAAAATATCCACTGCGCTGGTATATGTCCAGATCTGTTTTGCCGAGTGCTTCCGATAATAACTTGAATTTTTATCATGGATTGTCACTCTAGCATCTCTGTTTTAATTTGTAAAGACTTTTACGCCGTTTACAGAATCCCACGTCATATACCCACCTTGAAAATCTTGTCTTGTTCCACTGTTGTATCCATACTCATCACTTGTTGGGAATTTGAGAAGCGTGTGATTGGTTCCACTCAGATACATTGTTCGAAAACTTGCTTGAACACGATGCCCTGTATCAAAAATCATGCAAGGACCAATACTTCCACCATTAAAATCTTGAACATACCCAAAATCCCAATAGTGTGCATAGATACCTCCACCGTTATCAAATGGTGTTCCGTTAGAAGCAGCTCCACCAAAAGAATTGTAGTAATTCACAATTGTTGGAATGATTGTTCCTGTTGCTGTTTTTCCGACATTACTTGTTGAGACAGTAGGGGTTGGGGTGGAAGTTGGTTTTGGCGTTGGAGTCGCCGTTGGAATCGGTGTTGCTGTTGGTTTTGGAGTGATAGTCGGCGTTGGAGTATTTGTTGGATTAGGGGCGATGCCAAAGTTTATTGTAGAATTTGGTCCTAAAACAACAGTAGTTGGATTGAGAGTTGTTGTGTGGTATGACGTTGGGACGGTTAGTGTGAGCGTATATGGTATGCCTCCGAGTAAATTTGAAAAGGAAAATCCTCCAGATGTATTTGTGATTGCTGTTTTTATGGGTGGCGTTATGCTTACTGTTGCATTTACATATCCAACCTCTCCAATATCTTGTGCGCCGTTCTGATTTTTATCAATAAAAACTGTTCCTGCGATAACATATACAGGAGTTGGTGTTGGAGTCGGCGTTGGTCCATTTGGATGTACGACGACATTATGTATTGAATCCCACGTCATATACCCACCTTGAAAATCTTGTCTTGTTCCACTGTTGTATCCATACTCATCACTTGTTGGGAATTTGAGAAGCGTGTGATTGGTTCCACTCAGATACATTGTTCGAAAACTTGCTTGAACACGATGCCCTGTATCAAAAATCATGCAAGGACCAATACTTCCACCATTAAAATCTTGAACATACCCAAAATCCCAATAGTGTGCATAGATACCTCCACCGTTATCAAATGGTGTTCCGTTAGAAGCAGCTCCACCAAAAGAATTGTAGTAATTCACAATTGTTGGAATGATTGTTCCTGTTGCTGTTTTTCCGACATTACTTGTTGAGACAGTAGGGGTTGGGGTGGAAGTACCTGCGACAGCACTAAATGAATGAAATGGTGCCCACGCTGGTTTTTGTGATCCGTCTGCTCGATACAAGCCATAATAAAAATTATTTGTTGGATTATCATCAAGTTGAAACCATGTTGCATTTGCAATATAACTTTTGCTAGCAAGTATTGAAAATGCGCTCTGTAAGTCTGTGCTTTGTAATGTGTCGCTCACATATTTTGTTGACCAGCCAATCTCGGTAATCCAGGTTTTTTTTGTCGTTGTTGCGCCTTCCCATTTTGTAACAACATTATGGACGTAATCCAAGTACGATCCAAAACCAGTAGTATTGAGCGTTGTTCCCTGATCAACATACAAGTGTTGTCCAATCGCATCGAGCGGATAACTTCCATAGGTTGTCTTTGCCCAAGAGAATTTCCCGGTGTTGTTAATGCCAACATTGTAGGTGCTGTCTAAATAATCTGCTCCGGCCGACGCGCTATTGTATCCGCTAATGTTGTGTCCAAAAAGACCTGCTGACATAACTTGTACGTTTATCTTGTTATAGTAGTGTACTTGCGAATGACATTGGGTTAATAGTGCGGCAAAATTTGAAGGATAAATGTATGTTGCGCCTTGAAAGACTCCGGGAGAAGGGTTAGTTGCGTATGCATTTGGTTCATTCCAGATTTCCCAATAGGTAATTTGAGATTCCCAGTGTTTTGCTAGTCTTGCAAACTCGTAGCAGAAGTTGTCGATATATGGATTTTCTCCATTGCCATGCAAATTCTCCCAGTTATTTGCAGTCCAGTTCGATTGTGATCCAGGCCAGCTTTCGTTTGACATAAGTCCAATAACTTGCAAGCCTTTGCTTTTGAGGAGATTAACAATAGTGTCGTATGATGTGTAAAATTGTGTCGTGTCGGATGTATATGGCCCCAGTCGAAAATTTACCCGAACCCATGTTGCGCCACTTGCTGCCATACGGTTAGCAACTGCATCGGTAATAAGAATGTTTCCCGAATCATTAATTGGTTGTCCTGCTTGAATTCCTGTAGACATAGAGGAGGTAACGAGTGGTTTTATGACGCTTGCTTGTTGGGAGAGATTTTGTTGTTGTAAAGAGAGGTAGACGGTAAAAGGTATTGCAAGAAGAATAAGAACCGTCATCAAGAATGAAATTTCAAGCTTCATTTTTCCTTGTTTTCTTCTTGAAGTCATAGAAATATATCTTGATCAAAGTCAAGACTACTCTATCGTACTCATAGACACAAAGAATTGTCAATGTTATACTGATTTCTCTTAAAAGGTATCGTAATGATTACTCAAAAAATCAGCATTCCTATTAATAAAAATATTCTTCTTCAAAAAGTACTAACGCTTACCAATAGTAATGAAGAATTAGCAGCGCTTTGGAAAATAAACAATGTGAATGCCATAGACAGGCTTGGGTATAGTGATCATGGATATACACATTTTCAGATTGTTGCAAACATTGCTCTTCGTATAGCGAGAATATTTATTAAGAACGATATAAAGATGTCGATATCTGCCAAATACCAATTATCAAATGACTATGCAGAAGTTGTAGTTTTTTTGGCGAGCGTTAGGCATGATG
>CAZKLH010000102.1:0-3387 GCA_964553595.1 uncultured Gammaproteobacteria bacterium
TTTTAAACAATTGACTATGCTTGTATAAGTTTTTTAACGTGATTCTTGGACTCCGGTTCACTGCCGGACATCTCCACACATTTTCCCCGCCAGAAGGCGGGGATTTTGGTACCTCTTGATACCAGCCTATAGTTATGATATAATTATTTATATGTTTTTATTGCCATCTGACTATTTAAAAGTAAAAAAGACAAAACGCAAAGGAAAAGGGGTTTTTGCAAACAAAGACATTCTTCCTGGAACAGTAATTGCAGATTACCTTGGAACCTTTATTCGTGCAGAAGAAGAGGAAGAGTATGAGAAGAAACACGGATTTTATAGCATGTATTACCATGATAATGCCTCTGTTTTTCCAGATTTAACAAAAGATGGTGCACATCTTTTTAATCATTCTTGTGCCCCAAATTGCTACATGTATACCTACAAAGGCCACACGTTGTATTTTGCCCTGCGGAAAATATTTAAAGGAGAAGAGTTAACCGTTTCCTACCTGCTTGGGCCTTTAGACAGCGATTGTACTCCTTGTACTCACGAATGTCTTTGTAATAGCGATATTTGTACAAACTCCATGCATACAAATAAAGAGAGATTCGATAAATGGGTTGCACATGACGATATGATGGCCAAAAAGACGAAGCTGAGACGAATTACGTATGGTGCTCAGCTGGAAAAACTCGATGTATACCCAGAGTCGATTTCTGATAATGATATTTATGTACTTTTTGGTTCAAATCAAAAACCTGTCTTGTCTTTATCGGACGCTAAAATTCCAGAAAAAAAGAAGTTGCGTAATGCAATTAGAGAATCGGGAAGACGGTTGTATTTTGAAAAACTTGGCATAACTGTTTCTGGAGTTGCAGATGACCATATTGTTTGTAAGGCGACCAGTAATGTTTCCTAATAATCTCCTCTATTGAAATACAAAGCCTCCTCCTGTACACTGCTGGAAAATACAAAGAATTTTGATGAAGGTAAAAATCCTATTATTTCTCATTTTGCTCGTTGGTTTTTTCATAAGAATGTATCACTTAGATAGCGTTCCGGCCACACTTAGTCCAGACGAGGCAGCTATTGGCTATAACGCGTATTCTCTTTGGAAAACTGGAGCTGATGAGCATGGGGTATTTCTTCCATTGGTTTTGCAATCGTTTGGAGATTGGAAGCTTCCTATTTATCCGTTGTTGACTATTATTCCGATTTTCCTGTTTGGTCTCACCGAAGTATCGGTTCGTTTGGTGAGTGTTTTTTCTGGCGTAGCGGGAATCCTACTTATTTATGTTTTGTCAAAAAAACTGTTTAAAAATACCACGGTGAGTCTTTTTGCTGCTCTGTTCTATGCGCTAAATCCATGGAGTATCTATTTTTCAAGACAGGCAATTGAGCCTAATGTGGCAGTTGTTTTTTTCCTTGGTGGACTTGTGTTGTTTTTTGAAAGCATGGAACAGAAAAAGCAAAGACTGCTTCTGTATTCATTTTTATTGTTTGGTTTAACACTGTTTACCTATCATGCATGGGTTGTGTTTATGCCATTTTTTGCCTTTTTTCTCGTAATTCTTTTTAGAAGCAAAATGAAAAAGTGTGTGTTTGCTTACGCTGGATGTGGACTGTTTTTGTTTTTGGTTTTAGTGTCTTTCGTATCTAATATAAGCACTGGTTTTAATAAAATATCCGATTCAGGAGTCTTTACGAATGCTGGTGTCATTTATGCAAGAGCTGAGAAGTTGCGAACTGATAATCCAACAGAGCCTTTACTTTTGCAAAAATTCCTGCATACAAAATATCTTGGCGTGCCATATCAAATTTTACAAAATTATATAGGAGTTTTTTCCCCGTCATTCCTATTTGATAAAGGTGGGGAAAAATTACTCTATACAACCGGATTTACCGGAGATTTTTATTTGTTTGATGCACTCCTTCTTATTGTGGGAGCGTATTTTCTGATAAAAACGAATAATAAAAACATACCTTTTTTGCTGTTGTGGCTTTTGATTTCTCCAATTCCCTCAATAATTACTAAGGATTCGCCAAGCTCTACGAGGTTGTATCAAATGATGCCATTATTTGTTTTGCTTTCTGCGTATGGTGTATATGAAATTTTTGTTTTTCTCAAGAAAAACAAAATGCTTTTTTGGCTGGGTGGCATAACGCTTTCATTCTTATTTCTATTAAATTGCGTCTTTTTTCTTGATATTTATTTTAATCATTTTAACTTTGAGCGCGTACGATTTCTTGGTTTTGGACAAAAGCAAGCGGTAATACTTTCTCAAAAATATCCAAAGCTCAACATTGTCATGAAAAGTCCAGATAATTTTCCGTATATTTATTTTCTTTTTTACAACAAATATGATCCGATAAGGTTTAGAAAAGAGGTTTTGTATTATCCAAGAGGTAAAGAGGGATTTTTGTTGGTAAAAGGCTTTGATAGATATAGCTTTGTCTACGATATTAACGGTAAAACTTTACAAAAGAACACGTTGTATATTGACAATGCGGTTGCAGACGATAAAGGAAATTTGTTGGGCGATCGAAGGTATTGGATTGTGCTTCCTTCGGGAGAGCCGGTGTTTCGATACTATTTTTTTAATTAGTCTCTTGAAAGTGTTACTCCAAAAACTTTTTTTGCTTTGTGTCGCTTTAACACTTTTGCCGCTTCCGAAAGTGTTGCGCCAGTTGTGACAACGTCATCAACAAGGAGGATTGTCTTTTCACTCAGAATCAATTTTGCGTTATCTTTTATTGCAAATACTTCTAGCACATTCTGTTTTCGATCGGCTCTGCTTAATGTTGTTTGAGAGCTGGTTTGCTTAGTTCTTTCCAAAAGTTCATAGAAAGGGAGATGATATTTTTCTCCTAAATTTTTTGCCAAAATTGCTGCTTGGTTATAACCCCGTTGCCGAAGTTTGTTTGGATGGAGAGGAATAGCAGTTATGAGTGAGACCTCAGGCAAAATCTTCGTAAAGCTCTCTTTTTGGATGAGCGATTCGTAGAGAAGGTTAGCAAGAACCGTTTGTAAATCGGTAACAAATGGTTTGTATTTAAACTGGTAGACAAGCTTTTTTGCAATGCCATTGTATGTGATACCTGAAAAAATACCGTCAATTGCATGCGCTTTCTTGCATCCAGGATGTGTGAGTTCATCGAGAGATGGCCTGTTGCATAGTGCACACATGCCATGGTCAACAAATGATAGTTTTGAAAAGCAGGTATCGCAGAGATATGCGCCAATTTTTCTGCATGAAACGCAGTATTTTGGGAAGAAAATGTCCAGAATTTTCACTCCATTAGTGTAGCAACACGGAGGCCAAGATGGTATAATCAGGACGTTTGGAGGAGTCGCATAGCATGGTCCATTGCGAGGGTTTGCTAAACCCTCGAGCCGTAAGGCTC
>CAZKLH010000103.1:0-3386 GCA_964553595.1 uncultured Gammaproteobacteria bacterium
AGAACGACATTAGGAAACATAAAAACGATAGGGTGCGTCACTTGATCACCAAGTCTTCGTAACTCCGGGGATCTTTCTTCAATAGTTAAGTCATCAAATGGATTCTGCATTCCTCCCTGCCTTTGCAACTCTTGTTGTACTTTTGTACGGATAGCCAAAACTTTACTTGCGTCGCGTGAAAAACTCCCAAGTTTATTAATGTAAACAAGCGGTTCTCCTTCTGCTCTTACCATAAAATAAAATCAATGGTGGCCACGTAAAGGTAGCGGTGGGAGCGAATGCGGTTTTCCAAAAACTACCACTCCGTGCTGTCGAGCTGGACCATCTAGCAACTCCTCTCTTCTCAAATCAATTTCGTCTGCTTTTCTCCAGTCTTCGTTGCCAGGTTGTAATGCGTTGGAATATTCGTTACTAACTCTTTCCGCTTGCGCTAAATATCTATCCACCGCTTGGGACGCTGGTTCTCTTGTGTATTGGAACACTTTTCCTAAATTGATAATAACTTCATGAGAATAAGACATGCTCTTCTTTTATAGAAAATATTTATTGTTTTGTCAATGAGTGGTAGATGTAGGAGGGGATACTGGAGAATGCTATTAACTCTTTTGTGATTTTACTATTTTTATTACTTCACGCATGAATGTAGGGAGATCCATTGGATATCTTGATGTTACTAAATTTCCATCTACAACAACGTCTTTGTCTTCCCAAATTCCTCCTGCTTTTTTTATGTCTTCGGGAACTCCGTCATGCCAATAAGAAGTGAGATGTCTTCCTTTTATAACGCCTGCATCGGCAAGTGTCCACGGACCATGGCAAATTGAAGCAACCGGTTTATTGTTTTCAAAAAACGACTGAGTAATTTCTAGCGCTTTTTTAATTTTTCTAACCGTTGCTGGAGCGCCATCTGGAAAACCCCCTGGAATAAGTAAGAGATCGTACTCGTCTGGATTTACCTCTTCAATAGTTTTATCGGGCATGAGTGAATATCCGTGCTCTCCATTGATTTCTTCTTTTTTTGGAGCTGCCACATCAACCTGCCATCCTTCTTCCAAAAGTCTAAAGATTGGAACATATACTTCCATATCTTCAAACTTATCCGCAGTTAAAACAATTGCTTTTTTCATTACGAGTAGTATAGCACGTTGATTTGGGAGTTATTGCTATTCTTTATCGGCGACGAATTTTAGTGCAAGGGAATTCATGCAATATCGCTTTCCGGTTGGCTGCGGTCCATCGTCAAACACATGGCCTAAATGCCCGCCGCATTTATCGAGTACTTCAATTCTTGATTCTCCTGGAATACTGTTGTCTTCCCGAAGTACTAATGCATCTGGATTAATAGGCGCCCAAAAGCTTGGCCAGCCCGTTCCTGAATCGTATTTTTGTTCCGACCGAAAGACAGGTTCGTTGCATCCGGCGCTATAATACGTTCCCTTCCTTTTTTCGCCATCAAGAGCTCCAGTAAACGGAATCTCTGTTCCTGCTTCCCGCAAAATGTGGTACTGGTCGGGAGTTAATATTTTTTTCCATTCAGCATCTGATTTAAATTTACTCGTATCAAACGATCCCGAAATAATCTTTTCTTCTGCAGCTGGTTGTTGCGTTGCAGTTGGAGCACTTTTTTGCTGAAAATAAAAAAATGCTATTCCAATTATTGCAATTGCCCCAACAATAAAAAGTATTTTATGTTTTGTCATTCTTTTCTGAGTATAACATAGCACTATTTTTCAGGATAGCATTGCTGGCAATCTGACCATAAATATGATATACTATAAGACATGGAACAAGGAAGAAGACAACCTGAGCCAAGGCCAAATACGAAGAAACAGAGGAGAGCTCAAGCGCCTCATATTACACAAATAAAAGGTAATCAGCCTGTGAGTAGAAGGGATATGCTAAAAGCTATCGTGCCTGGAGGATGGATTCCAGAAGCAATAAGAGGTGGTTTAGGAGGATTATCTACCCCAGCACAAATAAGCCTAGTAAAAGATGCAGCTCTTCTTTTGGGCACCGCAGGCGTTGTTTTCGTTGAAACTCAATCAAAGCCTGATGAGGGTAAGCGAAGATTAAATGAAGAGTTGGATAGATTATCTGATTCTCCCATTAAATCACTTTTGGCTGCAAGAGTAAAACCATTTTTCGGATCAAATCCCCCAAAGAGTGTAACTTATGACGGCTTAGATATAAAAGTTTCTAATCCTACAGTTGTATTAAAAACAGTAAATACAGATAGTGCTTCAGGAGTGTATACCCCTCGGGATAGTTCATTTTCCACTCTTGAACCATTATATCCAACAAAAGAAGTTACTCTAAAAATCCCTTATCTAGGATTAGTTTCTGATTCAGAAAAAGCAACGATCCCTGCTGCTAATTTAGCATCTGATGGAACTCCGTTGATCGACATGAATTTTCCTGTTGATAAACCATTTTACGAAGGTATTACCCCGGTAATAACAATAACGACACCGGACTCATCCTTTATAAAATCAGCAGACAAACAACTGTTTAAAAACTTTGAGAGATTTGGTTATGTCAAAGAGGCTTGTTCCATGCTTTTGCTAGATATTTATTTTGAAGAAACAGTAAAAGAAATGCACGCTCTTGGGTTAAATATTACTATGGAAACTAGAGCGAAAAACGGTACTGTACGGCAAGCCGAAGGTTTGGTCCAATCGCTTACCGTTTTACATAACGCAGGGGGAAGGATTGCTGCTTCTATTGATTTAGCTGCTTATCTATTGGCATTTAAGGCATTAGAAGGAGTTGACATCAACTATTCTTATACTATGGATCAAGGTGTTCGTCAGAGTATGCAAGCGGTAAGCTTAGGAACATCAGCGCAAGATATTTTGTTTAATTCTTTCCGTTGGGTTCTTGGTACTCCTGACGCAAGTAAACAGCTTGATCATTTCGGAAATATAGCTAATATCCCCTAAGTTCTTTACGGGGAAAAGCGTTTAGGTTTGGGCGGAGATGCGGCCTGTGAAGGTGGATTTGGCAAGCATTTGTTCTACGATATTCTTTGGTACTTCTTCGTAATGTGATGGTTCCATATAATAACTTGCTCGGCCCTGTGACATACTTCGAAGCGTTGTTGCATATCCAGAAAGCTCGGATAACGGTACCATTGCCACAATAACAGTTGCTTTTCCTCTGTCTTCGGTTCCAAGAATCTGTGCTCGTTTTGCCGATAGGTCGCCAATAACATCTCCTAAAAATTCAGAAGGGGTAGTGACTTCTATCTTCATGATTGGCTCAAGAAGGGTTAGTTTTGCTTTTTTGGTTCCTGCTTGGAGTGCTTGAGACGCAGCAATTTTAAATGCAACCTCACTTGAGTCAACATCATGGTATAAGGATCTAGTTTCGCGGATAGATTTCCGGAG
>CAZKLH010000104.1:0-3307 GCA_964553595.1 uncultured Gammaproteobacteria bacterium
TTTGATTTTTGATTTTATTTTCTCCCATTCTTCCCCTACGCCAATAATCGCTTTTATGTTGCTCGCGCTATCGACGATCTGTCCAAGCTCGGTAAAATCGCTTCCTTTGTTTGATCCACCTAAAATAAGAATTTCTGGATCTTGAAATGCTTGTATTGCAGCAATTGCAGTCTCTGGGGTTGTCGAAAATGAATCATCGTAATATCTTACTCTATCAACAGTTTCAACTAATTCCAGTCGATGCTCTAAACCTTTAAATGTTTTTAAAACCGAAGCAATATGTTCTTTTGAAACTCCAGAAAGTACTGCTACTAGAACAGCTGCGCACACATTTTCTAAATTGTGTTTTCCCGGAAGAAGAATGTCTTTTGTATCGGCAATTACTAAATCTTCGACGTGCGGGGAGGATACAAAATTTTCGTCGGCGATCTTAGCGCTTGTTCGAACAATTACTTTCCCATCTCTTACAAAACACCCCTCGCCGACTACTTCTCTTTCTCTACTAACTTGCAAAACCTTCGCACTCGTATGTACATCCGACTCATTGCTTGCTGGGTAATCTCTGTTAACAATTGCGAAGTCTTCTGGGTTTTGAAATCGAACAATATTTCGTTTTGCATCAACATATTCACTAATATCTTTATGGTAATTCAGATGTTCGCTTGTCACCATTAACATAACAGCAATATGCGGGCTCTTGGTAAGGTCTTGGAGCTGAAAACTGGAGAGTTCTAGGACTACAATTGATTGCGCACTTAAACTGTCCAAAAATTCAAATGGGGGCTTTCCTATATTCCCACCTAAATATGCATCAAAACCTTGAATTTTGCACATTTCGTAAATAAGAGACGACGTTGTTCCTTTTCCTTTTGTGCCAGTAACACCGATGATTTTTGCAGGACACAAATCAAAAAAAAGCTTTGTTTGAGAGGTTATCACAACATTCTTTTTGGCAGCTTCTTGCAATTGTGGTGTTGATACTTTTATCCCAGGACTTCGGACTATCATGTCGTATCTATCGAGATTGTCTAAGTAATTCTCTCCCCTAATTATCGTGACATTCTCATTTTGCAGGGATTTTCTATCTAGTTCATTTTCTTTCTTTTGGTCAAGCACGGTTACTTTTGCACCTTTTCTTGCAAGGTACAAAGCACTCGACGAGCCCTCAATCCCAAACCCCAAAATAGCTACCTTTTTATCTTTCCACATGGTGCTTTGGATTATACTATACCACTCCGCTTTTTGCCTCTATCTCCCTATGTCTACCGAAGCTTCCAAACAATTGATCTCTCTCATTAAGCCCTACAAAAAGCTCCGTTGGGTATTAACTGTTTATAGTTTTGATAAGCGAAGGGCATAAAACCAACCTCTTGACATTTCAACACAGCTGTTGCAGTATATTCATATGGAACCAAAGACGTCTACCCCAGCAGCCTCAACACCTCAGGCATCTTCTTCTGGCAATTACGTAGGATTCTGGCGAAGATTTGCAGGACTTTTCATCGATGCAATTATTCTTTCTATTGTTGGAGGCATTTTGCAAATGATCTTCCCCACTGCGCAGACATCCACAACAACAATGATGTATCCAGGCGTTCCAACACATATGAACACGCAAACAAATTTTGGACTTGGTTCTGGAATTAGTTTTCTTATTAACATTGCATATTATGTGTATTTCTGGTCGCAACAAAATGGCCAAACCATTGGCGCTCGAGCTCTCAAGTTTAAAGTTATGAGAGAAGATGGAAAAAAGCTCGATGCTCTTACCGCATTCATTCGCTATATTGGCTATATTATTTCAGGAGTCGTTTTCTGCCTCGGATTCCTCTGGGTCATCTGGGACAAGAAAAAGCAAGGCTGGCACGATAAAATGGCTCAAACAGTTGTGGTACCAGCTTAAAGCGAAAGGGCGTAAATCTCTACGACACTTGCATCTCCAAATTCTTTTCCAAGCAATTTCTCAACAGTATTCTGAAA
Organism: uncultured Gammaproteobacteria bacterium; assembly: GCA_964553595.1. Taxonomy (GTDB): domain Bacteria; phylum Patescibacteriota; class Microgenomatia; order Levybacterales; family UBA12049; genus CAZKLH01. Next base: position 1,981 of record CAZKLH010000104.1, read on the forward strand.
ACTCTTTTTGTCTCCCGTAGTAAAAAATTGATGCGTTGCATTATGTTGCGCAAGCGCTTTATTTGCCAACAAAACCCTCATGACTTGGCGAGCAATAGCTTCTCCCGAATCTAAAATGTGTATCTGTGATCCTAAAATCTCTTGCATTGGGGATCGCAGAAATGGAAAATGTGAACAGCCAAGAACAAGCGTGTCAATGTCTGCATCAATAAATGGCTTAAGCTCAGCTTGTAACCTCTGTGTTAATAATCTGCTATGCAGATCTCCCCTCTCCACATAATGAACTACTAGATCTGTTCCAACATTAAACACCTCGCAATCATTTGCAAAAGCTTTAATGAGATTTTTTTGATACATACTTTTTGCAGTTGCCGTTGTTGATAAAATACCAACTCTTTTGTTCTTAGTTATTTTTACAGCAGTTTTAACAACCGGCACTGTGCCAACAATTGGTGTGTTTGGAAAATCCAAACGAAGCCTCTCAAGACACGAAACAGTAATGGTGTTACAAGCAATAACAATCAATTTACACTGCTTATTTATTAAAAACTCAACTAATCGTTTTGATAACCTATAGATTTCTTTAGAAGATTGAGAACCGTAGGGGCAATTTGCAGAATCTGCAATATAAATTGTGGATTCATGAGGAAGCTCTCTTACTATTTCTTTCCAAATCGACAATCCACCAACGCCTGAATCTAAAATGCCAATTGGATTATTGTTCATGAAGGAGAAAAAGACTGTGTTGCGGGGCTAGGAGTTGCGCCTAGCCTATGAGATTATGAGCCTCATGTGCACTGTACACTACCCCGCGCGTGAGCACAAGTATAACAATTGATTTAGATTACGTCAAATGTTATACTTTTATCGCTTTTAAAAACAGATGTACGGTTACAACGCTCGCATGAATAATCCGTTGTCGTACAACCTTAAAGGGAAAGCGTTGGGGAAAACCGTGAGGTTTGCCCCAAGTTGTACTCGCCAGGGTAGCTCAATGGTGGAGCACAGCATTCATAACGCTGCGGTTGTGGGTTCGATCCCCACCCCTGGTACAATAAAAATTAAAGCCCTATAGTTTTGACTTCTCTCCCCCTTTTTGTTAAAATCCATTTTACAAGTAAAGTTTCGTTGCCTATTTTGCTGGCATTTTCAGAAAGCTTACTTGAATTTTAAGTTTTGCACGTTAACAAGTTGCGGAAAGTCAAATTAAATCAAATATACTAAAGATTTTTGCTTTCGTTCAGGCAGAGAGTTGAGAATCCCGCCGATAGGTGTCGTGTTTCTCGATTTTTTGCTTGGGCGAAGCAATGATCTAACCAATGACAAT
>CAZKLH010000105.1:0-3117 GCA_964553595.1 uncultured Gammaproteobacteria bacterium
TTTCTTAGTGTATACAGGATACGTTGGCTTTAACGTTGGTTCAACCGTTGGCTGTTGAGCAGCTTCTTCCTGCTTGACAACTTGAGGAAGAGTTCTTGCTTCTGATGCACCTGCAGCAGGACTTCCAAACTCTTGGACAATAAGGATTGTCCCGCTATCTCCTGTCAGATTTCCTTCTGCAACAGCAAACCCAACATCTGTGTAGTTGGGGGACAAAATATTTGATCTGTGCTCAGGGCTTGCCATCCATGCATTCATCGCGTCCCCTGCAGACGAATATCCGCGTGCCAAATTTTCCCCAGCATAACTATAGTTATACCCAGCTCCCCTAATAAAATCCCATGGCGTTACACCACTTGGGGAAATGTGTGCCCAATAGTTATTTGTGAACATGTCTTCTGCTTTTCCAGCAGCAGCATTACTTAACTGTGGGTTTAAACTTAAAGCTCCAAGTCCTGCTGCAGCGCGTTGCTGATTAGTGAGATTTAAAAGATCTTGGGAGGAAATACTAGCCGAAATTCCTAAAACATTTTGATAGTGTGTTTTGGTGAAAGAAATGGCTCCAGCACTCAAAAGCAAAAGACAGACAACAACAAAAATACTTGAATTATGAAGCAGCTTAGCGCGCTGATTGTTGGTATGATGAGGTGTAAAGAAATGCTTTAAAAAGTGCTTCATGCATTGAGCATATCACAGATTAATATTTCGGCTCAATACGCGTTTTGCCATTTTCTATCTTGGTACTATTTACTGGGATTCCAAGGCCAAACGCAAGCGCATTAGCAATAGAAACTCCTACCCTAACGCCAGTGAATGACCCCGGACCCTCATTTACTTCAATCTCTGTTAGGTTTTTTGGCACCAAACTATGCTCTTTCAGTAGTTGGTCAATCAGTTGTAAAACAAGTTGCGAACTTCTTGCCTGCATTTCTTTTTCTTTGACAAATTCCTCTCCTTCTATCGTAAGTTTTACTAATACTTTTTTGCTGTCTGTTGTATCAATAAATATTTTTTTCATAATTTGCTAAATACCAAATACAAAATACTAAATACTAACTTTTACAGCGCCTTCCCGTAAAATTTTCCATGGGGTGACCGAACAATCAATTACCGTAGATGCTACATTTCCACCACTTGGTAAATTAATTGCAAAATCCACCATATCTAGTAATTTTTTATCCACTTCTTCAAATGTTTTTGGAGTTGGTTCTCCAGCAAAATTCGCAGACGGAGCAACAAGTGGCACACCAATTTCCTTAATTAATTCTAACAAAACCGGATGGCTTGTTTGCCTAACACCAAGTGTCATGCCACCACCGCGAGCAATTTCCGGAACTTTTTCCCTATTACATGGCAATACAATAGTAAGTCCTCCTGGCCAATACTTTTTTATTAACTGTAAACGAACCTCCTCTGGAATGGTTACATATTTTTCTGCCATTTCTACACTGTCCACAACTGCAAGCACTGCTTTTTCTTCTGGACGATTACGAAGAGCAAATAATCTTTTCAAAGCCCTTTCATCATCAAGCCGACACCCAACACCATATACAGTGTCTGTTGGGAAAATGCCAACACCACCATTTTTTAGAATTTCTATTGCTTGTTGAATTTGACCCATAAATTATTACTAATTTTGCTGAACGATTACCTTCCTTTCGTTTTCCCCCACCGTTTCAAAATAAATTTCCCATGCATTTTTTGGCAGTAATCCACCAAGTCTTTCTGGCCACTCAATAACAACAATCCCATCATCTTTCCCCATCAAGTCTACCAAACCAATATTCTCAATTTCGCTTTCCTGTTTTAGGCGATATAAATCAACGTGATAAAATGTTTTTGCATTTGCTCCGTCAGCTGACCGATTACTTTTGCCTTGGATTTCATATGTCCTCATTATAATAAAAGTCGGTGAAATAATTCGTTTTTCTATCCCTAGTCCATTTGCCAGTCCCTGGACAAATGTTGTCTTTCCTGCACCTAAATTTCCATACAACAAAACAACATCTCCACCGTGTAGTTTTTTGGCAAAAATTTTTGCAAATGATTGCGTCTCTTCTATGCTTTTCGTCTGGATAGTCTCTTCCATAATATCTGTCCCTTCTCTGATTGGAAGAAAATAAGTATACCACACGAGGCTAAAAGTCCAAAACCAGCAAGAATAAAAATAATTGGTAACCAATTAACACGACTTTGCTGTTTGTCACTAGCTCCTGCAACAAGTGACTTTTTCTCTGGTGTTTGTGTACTTCCCGATGACGTCCCCAGCACCCCCTCCATGCTACTTTCATCATCAGTAGAAATATCATCTGTTGGTTTACTTGTGAGTGAAGTTGTTGGCTTTACAGTTGGAATTTTGGTTGGAGTTGACGTAGGTTTTGCTGTTGGTGCTGAAGTATTTGTTGGTGATGGAGTTGAAGTAGGAATTGGTGTCGGAGGTATAACAACATTTACACTCACTATATTAGACCATGTTGCAGTACTTCCTGTTTGTGTGTATCTTCCAACTTTTAAATCGTATGTACCGCTTCCTGCCGTAAAATTTGGATCGTCTGGATCTATTTTCCCCTGCACGTCACCCGACCACGCCCCATTGGCATCAGTTGTAATTGAATAAAAATTTGCGTAATTAATTGAAGATGGATTACCGCTGTACCAATCAGCTCCATTCCACGTAGAACCAAAATAATTACTAGTCCCACTTGATGCCAAAACTATTCGAAGTCTATATATCGCAGATTTGGATAAACCACTCATTGTGGCGCTTACTGTAAAGCTTTGGTCAAGACTTATGTCACCATTTGGGTACGCGGTAATTTGTGGAGATGTTGCGAATATCTTTTGTGGAAAAAATAAAAGCAACAAAAAAAGTAGTAAGAAAATGGGCAGTTTTCGTAAATACATATCTTGTATTTACTCTAGTATTGTTATACTTTGCCTATTTTGTCAACTAAAACACCACTTTGTCTGACTCAACAATTCGCACAGTTGGATAGCGGCCGCGGAAAGAAATATTATGGCCATTTGGAGTGAATGGGTCATTCATTGTATAACTCCCACCAGATCCACTTACAAACACAACAAAATGGTCTGGGTATGGTCCACCGTCATACGAAA
>CAZKLH010000106.1:0-3089 GCA_964553595.1 uncultured Gammaproteobacteria bacterium
TCTAAATTTCTCACAAAATAAGGTTTTCCTTTTCCCATTAAAAGTAAAGCAATTTGTGTTCCTAGTCTTCCCAATATCTTACCTTTTGCATCAATAAGATGCCATTCTCGTTTTATGTCTGACTGTTTTGTTGCGTCTGTTGCTAAATATCTCATGCTGTTTTTGCTTTCTTTCTTGGCTTTTTAGCTACTGATGGTTTTTTCTCTTCTGTCTTTTCCTCTTTTTCCTCGGTATCCATTTTAACATCTTTTGCTTTTGCCTTTGTGACAACGGCAAGTTTATTTCCGTCAGGCATCCATGCCAAAACCGACATTGCTGCATTATCTGATAATCTATTACCAAGACGCGCCATCGTTGTATATCCACCATGTCGTTTTCCAAATCGTGGAGCAATTTCGTTGACAAGCTTTTTTTTCGCTTCTGGATTTAAATACAATCCAAGCAAAGCAAATGCATGCAATCCTCCCTTTTTTCCAATGGTAACAATTTTATCTGCCTGGCCTCGAATAGCCTTTACTTTTTCTTCTGTTGTGATTATTTTTTCTTGCAAAACAAGCGCCGAAAGTAAACCCTTAAAAAGCGCTTTTCTCTCATTTGAATCTCTCTTAAGTTGTCTCCCGAAAACATTTTTTCTCATAAAAAAATCTCAAATTGCAAATCTAATCGCAAATCTTTAAACGCTCAAAGATTTACTACTTGTAGATTCGACATTTGAGATCTAAGATTTGAGATTTACCTGGCTTGTTAGACTGTTAATGAAATCCCTTTTTCTCGAAGCTTTTCTTCTATCATGCCAATCGATTTGCTCCCCATATTTCGCATTGACATTAAATCTTTCCTGGGCGTTCCAAGCAATTGTCCGAGTGTTTCTATGCCACCATTTCTTAAACTATTGTAAATTCGTGTTGGCAAATCCAATTCATCAATAGTAAGCTTTAAGACGTCCTCAGACATTGATGGACTAATAGCAACTCCTTCTGCAGGAACAGCTGCCTTTGGCTCATAGACTTGAAAAAAGTATGAAGCCAAAAGTTTTGCTGCTTCATCCAAAGCGACTCGTGGAGCAATTGTCCCATTTGTCCAGATTTGAAGCACTAACTTATCTAAATTTGTCTGTCTCCCAACGCGTGTGGCTTCGACAGAGTAATTCACTCTTCGAATTGGAGTAAATATTGCATCGCTTGGAATAACGCCAACTGTAGCAATTTTTCGCTCTTCAGAGAGTGAATAGCCATATCCTCGCTCGAGTGTTAATTCCATGTCGATTTTTGACTTTTTGTCTGATAGCGAACAGACATATTGATCTTTATCAACGATTTCGACGTTTTCTGGAAGTTCAAAATCTCCCGCAACAACGTCTTTTGGCCCTTTTTGCGAAAGAGTTACTGTTGCTGTGTTTTTTGTATCAAGAAGACGGAAATTCATTTGCTTGATGTTGAGCAAAAGATCTACGACGTTTTCTTTAACCCCTGGGACTGTAGAAAATCTATGCTTTACTCCTGAAATACTTACCGAGGTAACTGCTGCTCCTGGGATTGAGGTAAGAAGCACTCGACGAAGGGCATTTCCAACGGTGTGGCCATAGCCTGGCTCGAGTGGTTCGATGACAAACTGTCCGTAGTCACCGCTTACTTTTTCTTCTTTAATTTTAAATACTGGATCCTTCATCTTAAAGAGTATTTTAAGAAACGAGAATACCGCTTTCCACAGAGTGGATTCACGATCCTGCCTATTGTACCATTATCTAGAATAATATTCAATAATCAATTGGGTGTTGAACAAAACATCAATATCTTCCCTTTTTGGCATGCGGATAAGCTTCCCGGACAATGCCTGGCGCTTTAGGAATGGAAGTTTAAGTTCATGCTCTTGAATTTGTTTGAGCACCAAGGGATTCTTCTCAAGTTTTTTTGAAATAGAGACAACATCGTCATTTTTTACCTGATAGGAGGGAATTGTTAACTTTTTTCCATTTACCACAATATGTCCATGTGACACGTATTGTCTTGCCTGATACCTTGTTTTTGCAAATCCGAGCCTATATACCATGTTATCTAGCCTTGTCTCCAGTAGGGAAATAATAAGCTCTCCTGTATCTCCTTTTTGCTTTCCTGTCTCCTGTACGAGCCTTTTGAGCTGTTTTTCCATAAGCCCATAGGTTTCTTTTGCTTTTTGTTTTTCTCGAAGCTGTAATCCAAACTCAGACAATTGCCTCTTTCGCTTTGCCCCATGCACTCCAGGGGGAACATTTAAACGCCTCTGCAATGACGCAGAAGTCTTATCGAGGAGATTAACCCCTTCACGTCTTGCTAATTTATGTTTTGGTCCAGTATATCGTGCCATTATTAGACTCTCCTTTTCTTTTTTGCCCGTGGTCCATTATGTGGAATGGGCGTAATATCTGCAATAAGCGAAATCGATAAGCCAGCGCTTTTTATTGCCCGAAGGGCTGAATCTCTGCCAGATCCAGGACCTTTCACATAGACTTCAACATTTTTTACTCCCTTTGCAATTGCTGCCTTTGCTGCAACATCCATAGCAAGACTTGCTGCATATGGTGTTGATTTTCTTGTTCCTTTAAATCCTCTCGAGCCAGACGAACTCCAGGAAACTGTATCCCCTTTATCGTTAGTGATTGTGACAAGTGTGTTGTTAAATGTGGCGGTAATATATGCCTTCCCGTTTTCAGAGATTTTTATTGTTGATTTCTTTTTCTTTGTTGGTGCTTGTTTTGGATCGTTCATATAAATTCGTTATTATTTTTTGGCTGCTGTACTTGCCGCTGGTGCGTCTTTTTCGATAATACCCATTTTTTGTGCTGCCTCTTTCTTAATTGCACCAATAGTTACTCTCTTTCCTCGTTTTGTCCTGGCATTTGATCGAGTTCGTTGTCCTCTCGAAGGCAAATTATGAGCGTGCCGAAGACCTCGATACGAACCAATTTCTCGAAGTCTCTTAATATTGCCCATCACTTCTGCACGCAAATCTCCCTCTATTTTGAACGCTTCTAAAACTTTCTGGAGGCGTTTTTGTTCGTCTTCGGTGAGTGTCTTGACCCGTTTTGATGCATCAACTTCTGCTTTTTTTAA
>CAZKLH010000107.1:0-3080 GCA_964553595.1 uncultured Gammaproteobacteria bacterium
GGGGTCTCATTTTTATTTGTGTTGTCAGGTTTTTTAATGGCGTATCTTCATCCTCGTCCAAAAAGTTCGCTTGGGTTTTTACAGAAACGTTACGAGAGAATTTTTCCGCTTTTTTTAACAATGAATTGTGTGATGCTTATTGTATTTGCTCTGCCAAATATTATTTGGTATCAGTTATTGGGTGTTATTTTATTGCTTGCGCTGTGCTCGCATGCGGTTTGGGTATATGTTGTTCGAAAACTTCGGTTGAGCAAGGTTCTTTTTTTATTTTTTCTTTTATTGCAAATTGCAGTTGGAATGTTTTATGCATTCTGGATCATGCGTCACCCGCCATTATTTTTTAGCCAATTATCAGAAGTGCTTCGTATTGGCATCATCGGTCTTGTGAATGGAACACTTATGTTTCCACTGGGAAATTATATTCCAATGCTTGATGGTGTGTATTGGAGTCTTGCGTCAGAAATTCTTTTTTATGTTATCTATCCATTCATTCTTGTTCCGCTAGTATTATATCTTGCAACAAAGACAAGACATGTGAAGATTTTCTTTTTACTCTCCTTATTGCCATTTCTTGGTGGAGTAGATATTCTTTCCCACCATTTACTTGTTTTGAGTACGCTACAATTTTCTCTTTTTTATTATTTTGCAACTGGTATTGCGCTTGCATATCTCTACATGAATCATCAACAGATATTTCTGTCTTTCTCTAAATATTTCTATGGCTGGCGCGCATTTGTTCCGTTATTTTTATTCTTGTTTCTTATTGTAATACAACATTTATTTAATAATGTAACCGCACAATGGTTAAGTCCTTGGGTAAGATTGATTATGGCGTTTCCTTTTACGATTGTCATAGCGAGTGCGCTTTGTAAAGATTCGCCATTGGAAAAATTTTTAAATTCAAAAATTCTCGTGTTTTTTGGTACGATCAGTTACTCAATGTATTTAAGTCACAGTATTATCATTACTGTTGCAGAGGAATTTTTTAAACAGATAAATTTATTTACGAATGTTAGTTTTATCATTATTTCGTTTGTCTTGAGTACGGGAGTTGCCTATCTGCTTTATTTGCTTCTTGAACGGCCATATTTTTTTCGTTCATCCGGTAAAAAAATTCAACAAACAATTATTTTTAAGTCGCCATCAGTAACAAAAACAAAAGTTATCCTTGGAGGAATTCTTATGTGTTATATTTTGGCGGTTTTTCTTGCATTTCAATCTCGATTCAATTTTTTTTCTCTTGTTGTTCCAGTCTCGAATACTGTTTTTATTTCTCCCCGAATCTCATCTGTACAAAAAACTATTTCTTTTTTGTCCAACCCTGTAGTAACAATGAGAATACATTCAATAGAAAATAATTTTGGGATCGTTGCAATTTCTGTACAGCATCTGCGACAAAAAAATACTAAGGTACAATCTCCAATGCTGAGTTTTTCCATAAGAAACCAAGACGCAAATAAGCAATTATTTTCAACAGCATATGTACTTGATGAGTTTCGTGGTGTAGATTTTCCGTTTGGATTTCCTGTGATTCCTGACTCAAAAGGAAAAACTTATATTATCAATCTCTCGTTAACATCACAGACAAAGGAAGATTATGCAACGATAGAAACGAATAGTGTTGAGAGCGTCTATCAATTAAATAAAGTTCAAATTTTTACAAATCCAGCTCGTTTTGTTTCCCTGCTCGAAAGTAAAATGCAGAATATTTATGCAGACAGATTGTCATTTATTACAATACTTCTTCTTTTGCCAATAGCTATAACCTCGATAATTCTTATTATTTCGTAGATAGTTATTCGCCAAGAAGTAGTTTGTAGTAGCTTGATTGTTTGAGGAGATTGTCTCGGTACAGCTCTGCATGGGATTCAGAATGAATTATACGCCCGTTATTCACGACGATAACATAATCTGCCTCGCTGATTACCTCAAGATCGTTTGATACAATAATTGTTGTTTTTCCAACGACTACTTTTTTAAGATTCGCCAGCATTTCTGCGCGAGTTTTTATATCTTGCGAAGAAAAAATCTCATCGAATATCATAATTCTTGCATCTTTTATATACGCTCTCGCAAGCATTAATCGTTGTCGTTCGCCTTCGGAAAGATAATTGCCTTCCGATCCAACTTTAAAATTATACCCTTCGGGTTGTTTTTTTATAAACTCGTCAGCGATTGCCAGATGAGCCGCCTTTTTAATTTCTTCTTCGGTGCAGTTTGGTTTACCAAAAGCAAGAATGTCGTGTATTGATGTATTAAAAAGCAATATTTCTTGTGGTACATACGCAATAGAGTCGCGGTATGTTTTTTTTGTATAGTGTGTGTTATTATTACTTGCAATAAATACTTAGCCGGGGGGTGGTTGAATAAAAAGAGGAATAAGTGACACAGTTGATGTTTTACCCGAGCCGCTTATGCCGATAATAACAGTAATTTTATTTTCGGGTATAGAAAATGATACGTTATTGAGAATTTGTTTTCCGCCAGCTTTCAAAGAAATATTTTTAAAGGCAACTGTTGTGTTTGTGATTTTCTTAATCGTCCCTTTGTCTTCTGTGTGAGTACTTTTATTCAAAACATCTTCCATGCGAGACATCTTGATATTCGATGCTTTTATTACAGAAACTGCATACACTACAGAGAGGAGTGGCGCTGTTAAGCTGTCAAGATAAAAAATCAGAACAATCAGAAGTCCTGCAGTAAGGTCTCCGGCAAACACCGAAGTAATACCGTAGCTAATAATAATGGAGTACGATATTGCAATAACAACGCCTATGACAAGACTTAAGAAAAAATTAAGCCTTGCAACTTTGTATTCTGACTGTAAAGAGGTGTGCATTGTTTTATTAAACGAGGTCAATTCTTTTTTTTCTTGCGCATATGCCTGGATAACTTTTAGTTGTTCGAGCGCTTCTTGAATAAAAGAAAACACTGCGCTATTCCAGTATTCTGATTTTTTGCTGGCTGTGACAATTTTTTTATTAATAACGTAAAGGCCAATGGTAAGAAATGGCAGTGCAACAAGTGATAAAAGAGCGAGTTGTGTATTAATGAGCAATAATATGATTGATGCGATAAGA
>CAZKLH010000108.1:0-3031 GCA_964553595.1 uncultured Gammaproteobacteria bacterium
ATAATAGGTCTTGTGTTTACAGCAAATAATACAAAAATGTGTATTAATGCAGATGCAAAACCTAATAAAGCTCCCGGATTGAGAGTAAATTGAAACAATTCTGAGTCTATATGAATGGGCATGGCTTAAAGAAATTATCTCTTACTATAAATATAGCACTTTAAGAAAAAACAAGATATCAAGTCCAAGAAGAGTTTATTTCCCTCCGCATACGCCTTTAAAATTAAATTGATACAAACCGTATGTTCCATCTGCTCTGTTGACATCGCTGACCAAAAGAGCAGTAGAATCTTTATTAAAATTCGCCGTAAATGCTATTCCACCCCTCGCTTGCGACTCAGGATAACCGGGGGAATTAAAATGTGTTAGTTGTGCTGGATTTGAACCATCTCCATTTGATAAATAAATATCCGTAGATAAAGTAGCCTGCCATTTCGGATTATTTGGATCGTAAGTGGTACAACAACGAGATGACATAAAAGCAGCTTTTGATCCATCGGGCGAAAATCCCATTTGCTCATTCCACTGATTTGCAGTATTAGTAAATGGTGTTGCATCGCCCGTATTTGCATTAATGAGATAGATATTACTTTTTAACGGGCTATCTTGCCCAATGTCTGTTGACATCGCGATACGCGTCCCATCCGGTGTCCATTTTTCCATTTCATAATAATCTGCATTTCCTGGCTGAAAATGCTTAATATTAGATAAGCTGACTTGATTTGGAGTAAATGATATGTCGGCAACAGTCACTCGCCAATTACCCATAACTGGTCCAGTTGCTGTTAGTCCTGCTCGCCATTTTCGAACCGCAGTAAAATCTGCAGAGTAAAGCTCAGCCCACGCCAAACGCTTTCCATCAGGAGAAAGCCTGGGAATTAATACTCCATGAAGATCTGAACCATTAGAAGAAGGTAGGGAATAATTTGTTAGGTTGTACCACTTGTTGCTTATCATATCCCAAGCCCAAATATTCAAAAACCATCCTTGACCCCCCGTTGCAATCTCATGACCACCTGGATGTTGTGGCATTTCAGCTACCAGCACCATATATCGCCCCGATGGATCAACTTGAGCCTGTCCAGTATTGAATTGCGAGGAAGGCTTGCCTGGATAGTCTGCGCAGGTTATGCATGCTTGTTCTTTTGTTTTAATATTCACCGAATATACCTGATCGATACTATTTGTTTTTAATGTCCCATACACAATATCCGGGTCGGATGCCGAAAATAAATCTCCTGCAATCCCACTAGCCAGTTTGGTCACAGAAGCTATTTGGCATGACAAAGGCAAGTCGGAAGATTGGGACGGGGGATAGGAAGCATTTTGCAGAGTAACGGTTTGTGTATTTGTCTGCTTCGCCCGGTTTCTATATACATGAATAGCAACAAACCCTACTACCACAATAATACATATTATGATGCATATCTTAAGAGGATATATCTTCATATACTTCTATAATACAGCTTATTTCAATTGTAGCAAGCAAGATTCAATTTTTGCCTCAATAGCCCCGTAATTGACAACACAAGTAAAGTGTGACACCATACGATTACTATGAAAAAACTCCTGCTCATGGTTAGTTTTTTTGTGACGACTCCATTTCTCCTTTGCGTATCGCTTGTCTTCCTTGGTTATCATACCTATCAAAAAAACTATACAAACCTGTCACTATCGTTTACGCCTGACACAAAAACAATTGCATACGCGGCTCTTCCAACCAATCAAAATCGCTTTCAATTTACCATTACTCAACAAGACGCCAGAGTCGCAATGCTTGAACATTTTTTTTCAAGCTATGGATCGCCACTCAAACCATATGCACTCAACATCGTTACCGCTGCCGACAAGTATAAGCTTGATTTTCGGCTTCTTCCGGCAATTGCTATGCAGGAATCGAACGTCTGCAAAAAAATTCCAAAAAATTCCTATAACTGTTGGGGATTTGGCATTTATGGTGGAAGAACAGAACGATTTGACGATTACGGACAAGCGATCGAAACAGTTTCAAAAATTTTGGCAAAGCACTACATAGGAAATGGACTCAACACCCCCGAAGAAATTATGCATAAGTATACACCCTCTAGTAATGGTAGCTGGGCCTTCGGCGTGTCGCAGTTTATGGATCAACTACAATAACCCCAAACACTTGACAAACCTATAGTCCTCTGATATACTACCCGGCAGATCCTGAAGTATGCCTTTCAAACGTATACTTTAGGATTTTTTATGCCCAAAACGCCTCGCCGTATGGAGATTTTGAGGCTAAAAGCATTTATGAAAAAGAAAACATTTGTATCCTTAGCTCTATTCTCAATCCTTATTTTTTATACACAAACAGCCTTTGCCCAATCCATGCCTTCCACCTCCACAGCCTCCGGACAAACAAAAACAGCTTCAAACGAAGCTGAGCTTTCGCTGGATGCAACACAGTCAGCTACCCTCATGCTTGCTCCATCAAACGCTCAAATTTCTGGCAACAAGCGAATAAAAGTATTACAGCAGTACCTAAACTCTTTTGATTCAGAACTTGCTCCTTATGCAGAAGATTTTGTTAAGAGTGCAGATACCTACAGAATCGACTGGAGACTGCTTGTGGCTATTTCTGGAGTAGAATCAACATTTGCACATGCCAGACCAGCCAACTGCAATAACGCCTGGGGATTTGGAATATACGGAGATCAGGTAAAATGCTTTGCTTCATACACTGTGGCAATTGATACGATTTCTAAGGCGATTCGCCAAGATTATATAGACAGATGGGGAGCACAAGATGTTTATGGCATTGGGAAAAACTATGCAGCATCTAAAACATGGTCAAGTCGCGTTGTCTATTTTATGGCAAAGATCGACGATTTAGCAGCAAAAAATTCAACAGACGATCTTTCTCTCTCGCTATAAATAGTATATAATGAAGCCACCTACGCGGGTCGGTGGCGGAATTGGCATACGCGCATGGTTTAGGACCATGTCCCGCAAGGGGTGGAGGTTCAACTCCTCTCCGACCCACTTATGAAAACAGCGTTGACTA
>CAZKLH010000109.1:0-2987 GCA_964553595.1 uncultured Gammaproteobacteria bacterium
GAGGATCGTTGAGATCAATTACTTCAACTGAAAAAACACAATCTTTTATCTCTTTTCCAAAGCATCCCACATTGCCTCGAACCGCTCCTCCAACAGTGCTTGGCAAGCCCCCTGCCCACTCAAGACCAGTAAGATAATTTTGAAAAGAAAAGTTAATAACATCATCGAGAGTTTCCGAAGTAAACACTTCAAGCATTGTATTATCTTGTAGCCTTATTGTTGATTCTTTTGGTTTTGCAAACCACAAAACAATGCCATCAAATGGCTTATCACTTACCAAAAGATTTGCCCCAAGCCCAACTGACAATACATTCTTATATTTATTTTTCTCAAGAAATATAAGTGCAAGCTGCAAATCCTCCCTGCTCCTTATTTCCAAAACAATCTTTGCGATGCCGCCAATTCGATAAAATAGAATGTCTGAAAGTGGAAAATTTTTATGAATTACCATGAGGAGAAATACGATTAATTATTACTGAATCGATAAAATTGTATAAGCGATCTTCCCAGCAGGTGCTTCTACTTCTACTTTTTCACTAATCTTTTTACCAATGAGTGCTTTTCCAAGAGGAGATTGATGCGAAATTTTTTTCTGCATAGGATCTGCTTCCCATTCGCCAACAAGCATAAACACTTCTTTCTTGCCATCCCTGTTAAGAGTCACCGTGCAACCCAATTTTATTTCTTTTTTGCCATTCGAAGATCCAGTGCTTTCCTCATTAATGAGAGTCGCTTGTTTCATAAGCTCCTCTAATTCATCGATTCGCCCATCGATAAATGCAAGCTCTTCACGAGCTGCGACGTACTCTGCATTCTCAGATAAATCACCAAGATTTCTTGCCTGACTCACCCTCGAAAGCACATCTGGGCGCTTTACCTTCGTAAGATCCTCATGCTCTTTCTTAAGACCTGCGATTCCTTCTTTGGTTAAATAAATTTTCTTTGACTGCATATATCTAAAAAATAAAACCCTCATTATGTATGAGGGATGACAAACAAAATTAGGCTACGAAGCCGAAAGCATCGTATAGCATTAGATGTTTTTTGTCAATAACCTCTAGTGAGAATTCTCCTCTGTAGGGGTGAATTTGCTCACAAGTGCATACGCATACTCCTTCACTTCCTCCGTAACAACAACTCGAACAACACCACTTCCCGGTTGACCATAGAATATTTCCATACCCAAAGGGCAACAAAGAATAACAGGCAACACAGCAAGATCTTCTTCTCCATTAATAACGATGGCGAAGCGCTTATTTTTTTGAAACAATGATACGACACGCGATATTTCAACAAAAAGGGATGGGACAAGAGAGCTCCTTGGATTATTTACAGTTATGACTTCCTCATCCCCCAAAAATCCAAGCTCAGAAAGGCTTGTGTATGTTTTTTTTCGCTCAACAATAAAATCCACGACGGAAAGATATGGGAAAATCTTTTGGTCCAGAAAGGATTTTGTCACAACATCACCGACTGTAATTATGTTATCTGCCTGAATATGCTCTGAAGAAACCCAAGATTTAAAATCTGCAATCAAAAATCCGAATGGCCTTTGCAATTCTTTTCGAAGATCATCGGGAAGCAACAGAGCACCAGACGCCCACAGAGGGTTCACATATACCCTGCCATTCCTGCTGATCGCTCCTTGTCGTATTCTGTGCGATGAAATGGCACCCGAATCCTCTGCATGTATCAACGGCGATGTGATAATCTCCAATGGAAGCATATTTTCTTCTTTTCTTTTTTTATTTATTGCAAGCGCTCCAGGAAGAGAATCACTTGAAACAACAATCGCTTCGATGGGTAATTTTTCGAATACTTCTGGAATAAACGGTGAGGTAATTTCTGAAAGCACTACTCTGTTTCCTACATTTTCTTTTTTCAAAAAAGAAATAACTGACTGTTTTCTTTTTTCGAATGATTCGATACTCTCTATAAACCCTTTTGTTTTTGTATAAGAATCGCTTGTTATTCCAATGAGTACTTTTTCTCCCACAGAAAGAGCAAGTCGCAAGAATTCTTCGTGCCCTTTGTGAAAATGGTCAAATGTTCCCCCACAGACAACTACACTATATCGTCGCATATTTTTTTAATCTCTTTTGAAACTTTTGCAAAATAACCTTTCTATAATCGAACGGATGAAACGCCAAAAAACCATCAGTAACCAATTCTATTGTTTTGTATTTTTCCATATAAAATAATTGTATGCTCCTTGCCAAAAACTCAAATGGAATAAAGAGAATTTGAACTAGCCTGCGTAATCCTGAGATATTAAACGATACCCATCTTTTGCTAACAGGAATGTTAGGCAAAAATTTATGTACCCATATATTAGAATAAGCGAATACGTTCCCCATTCCATTTCTTTTAAAAATTGGCTTCATTTGACTAATTTCGTGAGCTGTATAAATATCCTGCCGTTCTTTTGAAAATGAAATATGTGCTTCATCAATAAGCATATTCAAACAAATCTTATTAGAAAAATCTACATCTGTTCTTTTTCGTCGCATTCCGATACTATGCAACAAGAGTAGCAAAAAAAATCGCGTTATCCAAATAGTACCAGTAGAAACAACGACAAAAAAATCTATATCATCTGCTTCGTGCGCATTTTCCATTGCAAGCGCACCACTTACAGAAATCAATAAAACTGTTGGGATCCTTCCAAGAATTGCTGCGACTCTTTTTGCAATTTTCATTTTTTCAAGACTTATTTTTTTTCGCTGATTTCTAATCGTAACGAGCTGCTCTCTTCCAGAAAGAAAATAGAAGCCATTTTTTTTATCAATAAATGTATTATTAGACAAACATTCTTCAAATCTCTTCTTACTTACTGATTGCTGAGTATCAACAATGAGATACTTCCATAGTTCTTTTTTGGAAAGTGGGTAATCAAACAAATCAGCGTAGAGAATTGTTTTAACAATTGCCCGCCGAAGGTCTTTGTCTGCAACCCTGCTCTTTTCCATTACTGCATTATACTATTG
>CAZKLH010000110.1:0-2947 GCA_964553595.1 uncultured Gammaproteobacteria bacterium
AAGGCAACCCCATAGGCCGCAATTACAGGACTTCCCTTACCAAGTAAGTAAAACGGGGCTAAAACATAATAATAAAAGGCACCATGGAAGAGTCCAGGTTGTGAAGCGGGTGGTCCAAAAATTTTAATATGACCATGAACAATCTCTAACGCGTTCATCGCGTCTCTTGCCTGATCATAACCAAAAGTCAAAGCACCAGATGGTAAAAACATTACCCGCAAAAAATAACCCAAAACAAAGATTAAAATAAGTAAAACAAATATTTTTCTACTCATATAATCCCCTTAAGGCTTTTTCAAATTCTTCATATGAATATTTTTCAGCATCAGTTTTTGCTCGAGTTGAAATCTCTTTTACTTGCCTTTTGTTTTGGGTCAATTTACGGGTTGTTTTAGTCAAATCCGAGGTCTTATTCCAAAGATACCCATTCACTCCATTATTGATAATCTCTTTATATCCTCCCGCATTAAATACTAGAGGCACACATCCAGCAGACATTGCTTCAACCAATGTTATTCCAAAATGTTCAACTCTCGTCGGTTCTCTTTTGTCGTTTACTCCAAATCCACTTGCAGACCAAAAAAATTTTGCTGATCCATATAGCTCTTTTAATTCGGAGAATTTTGGACTGGTAACAAACTTTATATTATATCCGTTAACTATTTTCCCCAATTTCTTGATGTATTTATCAGCTCCCACCTCAACTCCACCTGCTAGCACAAGTTGGTAGTTATCAGTAGTCTTTGAAAATTTTTTGAAGGCCTGTATCAAAACCTCATGGCCTTTGTTCTGCATAAGTTCAGAAAATCTTGATACACACAAAATGACAGCACTTTTCCGCTTTGCCTTAAATTGTTGCACCGCAACTGGCGGGTATAACACAACACTATCGACCCCAAACTCTTTATCGATAATCTTTTTCGTAAATTTGGAATTGCAAACCACTTTTTTAATTCTCATTAGTTTTACTTTATTAAGAAGAGTGCGGCCAGCAACCTTTGTGAACGGCACTTGAAAATGAAGTAAATTGTTTCTTGACTTTAAAGCAGGGATACTTCCATCAGACACCCAGAAACAAACATCATACCCATCGCCTCTTTTCACGTCATCAATGAAATTTATCTTGCTCAAATCAATTCCAAATCTATCCTCCAATTTCTTCTTGATATCCATGTTTTTCCATTCAACATCAACTTGGTAACCAGATTTCGCCAGTGTTGTGGCAACAGCCATGGTATATCTCTCCCCACCGCCGAGAGTATCTAAATATGGATTATAAATACATGCCTTCATATAAATTTTTTTACAAGCTCTGCTTATAAATTGCCGCTTTCACGATTTTGATTTCATTTGTAATTCCCAAAGCTTACTATAACTTACAAATCTACTAAAACTTTGATAAATTATTTCAATAATTCCAATATAGCCATCCAAAAAACCAAGCTTAACAATTGCCCTATACCAAAATTCACGAAAAACTGCAGTAAAAAATCTCCAAACATTCATTGGTGGATGTTTAGCATCAAACATTAACTTCGCTTCGATCTCCGACCAATTGTTCGTCTTCTCCACCATCTCAGTCAATGATTCGTGAGTTGTATGAATGAATGGATTCTTAAGTTCCCTTATCTCACCATCTATCTCAGGTTGTTCGTGCAGCATCCCAGAATAACCCTTGAGGTTATCTTTTTTAATCAATCTCAAAACATAATCAGGCCACCATCCACCCCAATGCATCTCGTGGCCTAATAATATATTTCGTCTTGGTATTGCATAAGCGCTAAATTGACTTATTGACGCGCTAGCGGTTATATTATTGATTGACTGAATTATTTCCCCGCGCAGCGCGGGGGTCACAGTCTCGTCCGCATCAACAAAAAACAACCACTCACCACTTGCTTTAGATACAGAAAAATTCCTAATCTCAGAAAAGTGTCCCTCACTCGCCAGTTTTTTGTATTCGTAAACCCTCGCCCCAAGTTTCTTTGCAATACTTGCTGTTTTATCCACCGACTGGTTATCAATTACGATTATCTCATCGCACCAAAGAAGCGAAGAAACACACTCTTTAATGTGCCTTTCTTCATCTCTTGCAACAATAATCGCTGAGATCATCACTCCTTGCTTCATTACACACCATTATATAGAATATACCGTATGAAAGCTAAAGATTCTTTTGATAAAGTTTTCGGTGATAAGAACAAGATAATGTTTGTATTTGCTCATCCTGACGACGCAGAGATTTATTGTGGTGGGACAATAGCTCGACTAGTTGAAAAAGGAAAAAGTGTGAAGCTTATAAAAATGACTACTGGAAACAAAGGATCACGACAAGAAAAAATATCAGAAGAAAATCTTTCCATAACTCGAGAAAGAGAGGATCTGCGAGCGCTTCAAACTCTTGGTTTGACACATGACGATAATATAAATCTAGATTTAGGAGACGGACAAGTAGAAAACTCCATGGAAACAATCGGAAAATTAGTAAAAGAAATAAGAAAATTTAAACCAAACCTCATAGTCACACACAATGCCGAGAAAAAACTCATAAGAGATATGGATGGGAGTTATTATGTAAATCACAGAGACCACAAAAATACTGGGCTAAGTGTAATAGATGCAGCATATCCATATAGTCGTGATATTTTGTTTTTTCCCGAACAAATAGCTGAGGGTTTAAAAAGTCATACTTGTACAGAATTCTTATTTATTGATTCATGGGGGGATATTGATACTGTTTTCATTGACGTATCAGACCAAATTAAAAAAAGAACCAAGGCAATTGCATGTCACAAATCACAATACTCACAAAAAGCGGCGAATGACTCAACAAACTATTTTGCCAAGGAAGACGACGGAAAAAGATTTGAACAATTTAGATACGTCATTGCAGACTAACTGCCCCAACTTCCCTTTCCAAAACGTCTGATGTAAAAATCTCTAACAC
>CAZKLH010000111.1:0-2809 GCA_964553595.1 uncultured Gammaproteobacteria bacterium
GGAAATTACTTGGAGCAACTTATTCAGTCTCTTTTAAAAGAAGATACGAAAAATGAATATGTTTTATTTTTCTCGTCTCTTCGAAGAACCACCGGTCTTCAAATTGACCTGTTGATGCGAAGTAGTGATAGAGTACAAATTAGACGCTGGAAATTCCCTCCTGTTTTACTAGATATTCTTTGGAATAGGCTTCATATTGTGCCGATAGAATGGCTGATTGGTGATGTCGATGTGTTTATTTCTTCAGATTGGACACAGCCTCCAACTGTTTCTGCCAAAAAGGCGACGATTCTGTACGATCTTATCGTGTATAAATTTCCATCGGAAACAGATAATCTTATTGTTGAAACTCAAAAAAGACGGCTTTCTTGGGTAAAAAAAGAATGTGAAGTTATCTTTTGCATTTCAGAAGCGACAAAAAAAGATGCTCTGGATATTTTGCAGGTTGATAAAGAAAAACTGAGGGTAATTCTGCCAGGCGTCTCGCCTTTTAAAGCCGAAAATATTTGACATCACCTCTACTATAGGATATAATTCAGCAAAGAAAGGCTACGTCTTCATCAATTATATAGAATAATCAGCTATACTATATAGAGAGGAGCAAACAGGGATTATGGTAATTGGAATAGATGGGAATGAGGCTAATGTTTCTTTTCGCGTTGGCATTGGTGAATACGCATATGAATTGTTAAGACAGTTTAGCTCGTATACCACTTCCGATGTTTCTTTCAAGATTTACATCAAGAGTCCTCCGCTTGCCGACTTGCCTAAAGAAAGCCAAAGGTGGACGTATCAGATTGTAAAACCAGGGCGTTTCTGGACGCAAATTGGCCTTCCGATCAACCTATTCCTTCATCGTCCAAGGCCAGATGTCTTTTTTACCCCGAGTCATTATGCACCACGTTTCTCTCCAATTCCAGTTGTCATTTCTGTAATGGACTTGTCGTATATATATTTCCCAGAACTTTTTAAAGCGAAAGATCTTTACCAGCTTCGAAGCTGGACAAAATATTCAGCAAGAATGGCCAAGAAAGTCTTGACTATTAGCCAGGCATCAAAAAATGATATAATTAAATATCTTGGAATACCTTTACAGAAGGTGCTCATTACTTACCCTGGGATAAAGATGAAATCTCAGAATTCAAAGCTACAGTCAAATCAAGCTCTTCTTAAAAAGAAGTATGGAATAAATGGAGAGTATATTCTTTTTGTTGGGACTCTTCAGCCTCGAAAAAATATTACCCGTCTTATTGAAGCTTTTTCTCGCATGGATAAAAGAGAAAATCTCACTCTAATTATTGTAGGAAAAAAAGGATGGTTGTATCAAGATATTCTTGAAGCGCCAAATAAATTTGGGGTTGAGGATGATGTACTCTTTCTTGAGTTTGTTTCGGATGAAGAGTTAATTCTTTTGTATCAAAAAGCATTATTTTTTATTCTTCCAAGTCTCTATGAAGGGTTTGGTTTGCCAGTGCTTGAAGCAATGAGTTTCGGATGTCCGGTTATAACAAGCAACGTCAGCAGCCTCCCAGAAGCTGGTGGAGATGCAGCATTATATGTAAATCCAAATGACGTGATGGATATAAAAGAAAAGATGCAAATGCTTGCTAACAATAAAGAACTTCGTTTTCAGTTGAAAGAAAAAGGTTTCAAGCAAGTAAAAAAATTTAGCTGGGAAGAAACTGCGAAAAAAACTTTAGAGGTGTTGCAAGCTGTCGCTCGATCTCATTAATACTTATAATTATGAAAGACAAATCAGGTAACAGTCTCTCAAAAAATGAATTTTCTAAAAAAATAAACAATCGCTTGCAAACGGTAACTCTTGAATTTGTGGTTATGCTTTTACATTGGATAGGATGTGTTCCATCGCATTCAATCAGACGATTTTGTTATCGATTAGCTGGAATTACAATTGGTGCAGGGTCAGCGATACATACAGGCGCTCGATTTTATAATCCCAAAAATATCGTTATTGGAAGTGATTCGATTATTGGTGAGGGCGCTATATTGGATGGGAGAGAAAAGCTAACTATTGGTGATCATGTGGATATTGCATCAGAGGTGATGTTGTATAATGCGCAACACGATATACATAGTATTGATTTTGAAGCAACTCTGGCTCCAATTACCATACACGATTATGTTTTTATTGGACCAAGGGTAATTATTCAACCAGGGGTAACTATTGGAAAGGGTGCGATTGTTGCAGCAGGGGCTGTTGTTGTAAAAGATGTCCCAGCGTATGCAGTTGTTGGTGGAGTTCCTGCAGTAGTTATTGGAGAGCGAAAAATAAAAGATTTACATTATATACTTGGTCGCGCAGCATGGTTTCGATAATTATTGTTTCGTATAATACGAAAGAGCTACTTCGCTCTTGTCTTGCATCGATCTATCAGTTTGTCAACGACAGCGATTTTGAAGTTATTGTCGTTGATAATGCATCAAGCGACAAAACAGTGTCTATGATAAAAGATGAGTTTCAAAAAATAGATATTATCGAAAGTAAGAAAAATCTTGGATTTGGCAAGGCTTGCAATAGAGGCGCAGAGGACGCAAAAGGAGAGTATCTATTATTTTTAAATTCCGATACGCGTTTTCAATCCGATATAATTACATCTATGACGAATACATTTACTAATAGCCACAATATTGGAGTTGTTGGTGGAATTTTAGAAAATGTTGGAAAAACAACGTCACAGTCGTTTGGAAAATTTTATAGTTTATTTAACGTTTTTTTACTCCTTACTGGATTGGAAAGGTTTCTCTCAAGCACGTATTCGAAAAGGAATATGATTGTTGATTGGGTCAG
>CAZKLH010000112.1:0-2767 GCA_964553595.1 uncultured Gammaproteobacteria bacterium
GCATTCTTCGTGTTCATCAATTTGATAAAGTAGAAATGGTTTCTTTTGTTGCTGAAGGAGATGATGAAAAAGAACATGAATATTTATTGTCTCTCGAAGAAAAATTATTTCAACTTCTTGATATTCCTTATCGTGTTATAAAAATGTGTACCGGAGATTTAGGATTTCCTGCTGCTAAAAAATACGATATCGAAGCATGGATGCCTTCGCAAAATACATATAGAGAAGTTACATCTGTTTCTTCAATTACCGATTTTCCATCAAGGAGATTGCAAATTAAATATCATGATGATTTGGAAAAAAAGTTTATACACGTACTTAACGGGACTGCTTTTGCAATTGGACGAACAATTATTGCAATTTTAGAAAATTATCAGCAAAAAGATGGATCTGTAATTGTTCCAAAAGTTCTACAAAAATATCTTCGAAAAGAAATTCTTAAAATAAAAGAATAATTTTCTACATATTTTGTTTTATACAATTATTGTCCTCATAAAAAATTATTTATTTTTAGCTTCAAATTTTCAATAATAATTATTTTTTGTGCCTCATGAATTTTATTGATTTAGCAATCTAAAATATGTCTTTTGAAGCAAGCAAAAAATCTTGACAAAATAAAAAAAATAACTCACTATAAATCATATAGTTTATTTCGTAATTTCTATTAAATAAATTTAAAAAAAAAAGGGGGTGAGTACACATGGCAAAGAAAAGAAAAGCAAAGAAAAAGAGATAAATTGGTAACTCCGTTATTTTGCGGAGTATATTTTACCAATTGATCAGTTGGTAATCCCCTGCCTTACGGTGGGGGATTTTTTTTGATACAATAAGAGGATGCTCAGAGTTTTTGGTAAACTATTTGATTCAAACGATAGAGAGATTAAAAAAATTCTTCCTATTGTTGCAGAAATAAATTCACTTGAAGAAAAAACAAAAAAACTCAAGGATAAGGACTTTGCAAAAAAAACAAAAGAATTAAAACAAAGAGTTGCTGACGGAGAATCTCTGGATCTTGTTTTACCGGAAGCATTTTCATTAGTTAGGGAAGCAGCATTTCGAACAATTGCACAGAGACATTTTGATGTGCAACTTATTGCGGCAACTGTCTTGTCGCATGGAAAAATTGCAGAGCAAAAAACAGGAGAAGGAAAAACATTAAGTGCAGTTCCCGCTTTATATCTCCACGCGCTTACAGGGAAAAGTGTTCACTTGGTAACAGTCAATGATTACTTAGCAAGAAGAGATGCTGGATGGATGAGTCCTGTTTTCCATTTGCTTGGCATGTCTGTTTCTTCAATCATCAATGAGCAATCTTTTCTTTTTGACCCAACATATTCTCATGAAGGCGCTTCTGATTTTCGACTTGCTCGTCTCAAGCCCGTATCGAGGAAACAAGCATATGAAGCAGATGTTGTCTATGGTATTAATTCGGAATTTGGATTCGATTACTTACGAGACAACATGGCACAAGATATTGCTCATGTCGTGCAGCGAGGGTACCATTTTGCTGTTGTTGACGAAGTTGATTCAGTGTTAATTGACGAAGCGAGAACTCCTCATATTATTTCTGCACCCGATGAAGTTCCAACACAAAAATATTATGAATATGCAAACCTTGTTAGCAAGCTTGCGCCTGATACTGATTACAAAATTGACGAGAAGTTGAAGACAGCGCATCTTACCGATCATGGTATCGCAAAAGTTGAAAAAATGTATGGGGTTTCTAATATATACGAAAAAGATTTTGACACGGTGTATCATTTAGAAGCTTCATTAAAAGCTCGAACGCTGTTTCATAAAGAAAAAGATTATATCGTAAAAGATAACGAAGTAATTCTTGTTGATGAGTTTACGGGACGGCTTATGGTGGGTCGTCGACTTTCTGAAGGTTTGCATCAAGCAATCGAGGCAAAAGAAGGAGTTCCAATTCAGCGTGAGTCAAAAACGTTAGCAACTGTTTCTTTGCAAAACTATTTTCGTATGTATGACGTGCTCGCTGGTATGACAGGGACAGCGGTTACAGAGGCAGAGGAGTTCCATAAGATTTATAAGCTCGATGTTGTTGCAATTCCAACCAACAGACAAATGGTTCGTCAAGATGAATCTGATGCAATCTACAAAACAAATAGAGCAAAATATTCTGCAGTTGCAAAAGAAATTGAAGAGGCTCATAAACGGGGACAGCCCATTTTAGTTGGAACAACTTCAATCGACAAAAACGAGATTATTTCCCAGCTTTTGCAAAGAAAGAAAATAAAGCATGAGGTACTCAATGCAAAAAATCATGAACGAGAAGCAGAAATTATTGCTTTGGCGGGGTTAAAAAATGCAGTTACTGTTGCAACCAATATGGCAGGTCGTGGTGTTGACATTATTTTGGGTGGAGATAGTCCAAAAGGAGAGGATGGAAAAGACCTTCGGGGAACAAAAGAATGGAAGGATTGGGAGAAAAGACACAATGAAGTTTTATCGCTTGGGGGATTATTTGTTATTGGAACCGAACGACACGAATCGCGTCGTATCGATAATCAGTTGCGAGGAAGATCGGGTCGACAGGGAGATCCGGGAAGATCGAAATTTTTTGTTGCGCTCGATGATGAAATTATGCGTCTATTTGGCGGAGATACGATTGCAAACTTAATGACGAGATTTAATATGCCAGAAGATGTGCCATTGGAACATCCTTTTGTTTCTAAGGCAATTGAGCAAGCGCAGGTAAAGGTTGAAGGATTTAATTTTGATATCAGAAAGCATCTGGTTGAGTATG
>CAZKLH010000113.1:0-2724 GCA_964553595.1 uncultured Gammaproteobacteria bacterium
GATTAAGGTTATTGTTGCGCCACCACCAAATCCAGTATCAGAACCGGATTTTACACCATTCCAATCATAATCAACATACACGTTGCCATAAATAGAATAAGAGAATTTAGCAATAACATAGTCGGGCGCTGTCGATATTCCTTGCCAGGCGCCCACATGGTCTTGGGCCCATGCGTTGATTGTGTATTGCGAAGAGCTATTGTCTATATTAAATGTAACCGAATACGTTGGAACGGGTGGAACAATTGCCGGATTTGGAACTACCGTTGGAGAGAGAACTGGTGGCGGCGTTCCCGCGCCGACTTGATAAAAAGCCTGTTCCAATCCTACATCGTTTGGTGCATTATCTGAATACACAATCGTAATATCTTGTGATGATCCGTTGCAATTCGCAAGCGTTAATCCATTGGTATACCCAAGAAAAGCAGTGCTAAGAGTTGCATCGGGTGGTGGAATTAAGGGTGGGGATGCATAGCAGTGGGATGTAAATGATATTACTGGAGGATTGACATCAGTATTAAGATCCGCTTTTGTATTTTTTGCAGCAAGAAAAGAAAACACAAGAAGCAGCAGGGCAATTACAACAAAAAACTTTTGGGAAGAACCCATACACTATTATAGTGCGATGTCCTGGAATATTTGTCAAGTGGTTGAAGAAGACTGTGTTGTCTCTTGACAATGGACTTTTTTTTGCTTTACACTGGTATTGTGAAAACTAATTTACCTCTATTTATTGTATGGGCATTAGTTGTTGCGGCAGTCGCAGGCCTGGGTGGGTACATGATTGGCTCGTCAAAATCGTCTTCTTCTTCGACTCAGAATGGTAAAACCCTACAGCTTCCTCTTGGGAAACAAGAAACGCCAGTGAATACAACTGCATCGCCAATTACCTCTTCCAACCTTATCCGTCAGCAGCAGGCGGTTGCTGTTGGTACTGTTGTTGCGAGGGATGGTGGATCGATAACACTGCAAGCAGCAGACAAAACTACCGGAACATTTAAGCTTGGTTCACCAGTTACTATTTATCCATTATCAACGTCAGATAAGCCAACACTAGGGACAACAAACAAAATAGCAATTCAAACAAATCAATTTGCATCTGTGACTTTGGAATTGATTAAGGGTGAGTATGTCGCGACAACAATTACCTATTTGAAAAATTTGCCACCTGTTAAGCAACAATAAAGGTGTGTATCGATGATAATTTGGTACTTTACAAGCTTTTATAAATAGTATTTAATAAATAGATATATGGGTTTTAAGAATAACCGTACGCATCGTTTTTCTTTCTCAAAAATTGCTAATGGTTTTGTTGTTCTTCTTTTCATCCTTTCTTCTGGGTATCTTGTTTGCAATCTCTTTTTGTCTGGCGCGTCTGCAGCAACATCAATAAAGTATAAAGTTCCGCTAGCGCCTTGTTCATCACCTTCGTCATCTCCTTGTGTGTTGCCAACGGGGCAAGTTCTTGGTTCCTCAACTGGTGTGTACCAAGATATAACAGGAGATGTGCATGTTTCTGGGAATATGGGTGTTGGAACGGGAGCGGTTCCTCCAGCGAGTACGGTGCAAGTACAAGGCAGTGGAGGTCCAAATATCAATTTTAAAGTAAATGGGCGCATGCAAACAGGAGATTCGAATGGTCAAGGAGGCATGTGGGTAGATGGAACTACAAATAACCTGTTTGTTGGGCAAACCGGCACTTCTGTGGGATTTTATGCGCGTCCAGCTGGCTGGGTATTTACTACAAATGCAAATGGAGTAGGTGGAGCTGGTCAAATATGTCTGAATGGTTTGGCTCCCGCTAATTGTATTTCGAGTTGGTCGCAAGCGGGCGCAACGGGCGCAAATTATTGGACTGCAACTGGAAACGATATCTCTAACAATAATAGTGGGAATGTGGGGATTGCGACAGCGACTCCTAAGAATAAACTCGATGTTAAAGGGGGAATGGCTGTTGGATCATATGCTGGAGCAAACGTCGCCCCATCGAATGGCATGATTATTTCTGGCAATGTTGGGATTGGGACAAATACTACCGTTTTTGGTGGCGGTAATTATGTATTAAATGTTGGTGGGCCAGTAGCTTTTAACAATACTGTCGTTGTTGGGTCGGGAAATGGAACGATTATATTTCCAGATGCCTCTGGATCGTTAAATCAAGGGATGCAGACACTTGTCGGTCCTGGTGATTCGAGAGGCACAGTCTATCCTCCTTTTGACTCCACGAATTACATGTCAATAAATACCGCTACTGGTCTTGTAATTAATAGTTATAATCCCAATGCAAATTGTTTCCCTGGTGGTTGTGGCGGTGGTGCTTCGCAACTTCTGGGAATCGGTCCAGATGCAAAATGGCAAACAGTCATCAGGATTCCTAACTTAATTAAGTTGGCTGACGGTGGTCTCCATGAAGTAGATATTACCAATTGTGAAGGGTCGCTTTCAGATCAGTGGATTCGTTTAGTTACTTCTGGTGTTACCACAGGGCTCAATGCAAATGGTGTTGACCACACAGGCGTAAAATGGACGACAGGGGGATTGTGTGGTAACAATACAAGCTACGCTGCTCTTGCTGTTGGTAATTTTTTCGCTGCCGGTTCTATACGATTTTCTGATGTTGCAGAAATGATGAATGTTAACCCAAATGCCAATGTGCAAAGCGGAGATATTCTTACCAGCAAAAAAGATGTGAATGCAAACGAAGATATTGTTGAGCAGATCGGA
>CAZKLH010000114.1:0-2653 GCA_964553595.1 uncultured Gammaproteobacteria bacterium
GTACAAATCTCCAAAAAACATTCTATTCCCCGATATCCATAACCCGCCAGCAATCGTTGTGGATGTGTTAAACTTGGTTGCCGATGTTCCTGATGAAGATGTTACGAAATCCGTTTGTCCGACTACAACGTCTGCTGCCTGATTATTTTGCGTTGGAAAAGTATTCCAGATAAGGATTCTGTTAAGAGCATTGTCAAAAAGATAGAGTCTACCTTGCCCATCAACCACTGGTCTTGTTCTGATCGAATCAATGCGACTAGCTGAAATTGTAGTGGTGGTACAAGTGTCCATTGTCGGTTGGCCCAAAACTATATCTGCAGCTGCACCATTGGTGGTGGGAATAGAATTATATATCAAGACTCGATTGCCAACCGTACCGCTTGCTTGAGATCCTACGATAAGCTTGCCGTTATATACATTTATACTTGTGGGTCTTGAGACGATTGTTGAGCTACAACCGGTCGTTGAAGTATTCATTGCATTTTGGCCGATCACAACATCCGCACCCTGTCCATTTCTAGTAGGAAAACTATTCCAAATTAAGATCCTAGCATTTAACCTATCTGCGACAATTAATTTGTTCCCATCGGACCAAATTCCAGCTGGTTTATTGAAAGTACTCGCAGATATTCCTCCGTTATTTGCTGTTGAACTTGAGAAATCTGGTTGACCAAGTACCAAGTCAGCCGCAGCACCATTTATGGTTGGTACATGATTCCAAATTAAGACTCTATGATTACCTTCATCTGAGAGAATAACCCTTCCGTTTGAATCAACAAATACCTCTGGGGCAACACCATTTAGGGTAATCTTGCTGGCAGAGACTCCTGTAGAATTACTGGTAAAATCTGTCTGGCCAATCACTGTTGATGCATTCATGTTTGGATAATAGCCCTCGACTACGCTCGGGACTGTAAGTGCAAGAGTTTGAAGGCTCAAGAAAATCAACAAAAAGAGAACCAGAATTTTCTTTGGCATATTCTATATATAGAGATTAAACCAGAGGCACACCGTCTGTCAAATATTAATGGATAGAATATGGTATAATTTGGGTACAGAGCCGCGAAGGGGCGGTTTTTTTAATCCAAAGCTATGGATATCCGGAATATTGCTATTATTGCGCACGTTGACCATGGGAAAACAACCTTGGTTGATGCTTTGCTGCGCCAATCTCACACCAAAATCAAAAGGGAGCGTGAGGAGGGTGGGCTCATTATGGACAGCAATGAACTTGAGCGTGAGCGTGGAATTACCATTTTCTCCAAAAATGCCTCGGTCCACTACCACGACACAAAGATTAATATTATCGATACCCCAGGACATGCTGACTTTGGTGGGGAAGTGGAGCGTGTGTTAAAGATGGCCGAGGGAGCGCTGCTTTTGATCGATGCAAAAGACGGGCCTATGCCTCAGACCAGATTTGTTTTGAAACATGCCTTGAAATTGGGCCTAAAAATTGTTGTAGTAGTTAATAAAGTGGATTTAGCTGACGCTCGGCCTGATTGGGTAATTGGAAAAACTTTCGACCTTTTTGTTGAGCTTGGAGCTGACGAATCAGCAGCATTCTTCCCGATTGTGTATGCGTCTGCCAAGAATGGGCTTGCGGGAATGACACCTGATATTAAGACAATGACGGATATTAGCCCACTTTTTGATGCTATTGTAAAAGAAATCCCAGCCCCAACCGGAGATCCTGAAAAACCATTGCAGCTCTTGGTGACCACAATTGCTTACGATAATTTCAAAGGGAGAATCGCAACTGGAAGAATTCATAACGGAAAAATAAGGTCTGGGCAGGACGTTATGCACATAAATCGTGAAGGGGTACAAAAGAAATACAGACTTACTTCCCTTATGACTTATGAGGGACTGGAGAGAGTGGACTCAGCTGAATCTGAAGCTGGAGATATTGTTGCCATATCGGGCATTGGCGACATCACAATAGGGGAGAGAATTGCTGATGTAGAAAATCCAATTGCACTTCCAGTTTTGTCAATTGAGGAGCCAACTATAAAGATGACTTTTAATATTAATACTTCACCTCTTGGTGGCCGAGAGGGTGAGTTTAAAACCGGCAGCCAATTGAAGGATAGATTGATGAAAGAGCTCCAGACTGATGTTGCCTTGAAGGTAGAACCAATGGAGGGAAAATGGATGGTTTCTGGACGCGGCGAACTGCATTTGGCAATCTTGATTGAAAGAATGAGAAGGGAAGGATACGAATTTGAAGTGGGGCGTCCCCAGGCTATTACAAAGATGGTTGATGGCAAGAAGATGACACCATGGGAAAAGGTGTACATAGAGGTCCCAGATGAATTTGCTGGAACCGTTATTCAAAACATGAATAAAAGAGGTGGGGAGATGGTTGACATGAAAAGCGACAACAACATAACAGCACTTGAATTCAATATTGCTACAAAGAATTTATTTGGAATGAGAGGGGATCTTATGACAACTTCCAAAGGGATGGGGGTCATTAATAATTCGTTTATGGAATTCAGGCCTGATGACGGCAAAGTACTTGACCGCGAGCGCGGGTCTCTGGTCGCATTTGAAGGCGGGCTAACTAGATTATATGGAATGACGGGCATTCAGGATCGCGGAATCTTGTTTATTGGGCCAAACGAGGAAGTATATAAAGGCCAAGTTGTTG
>CAZKLH010000115.1:0-2593 GCA_964553595.1 uncultured Gammaproteobacteria bacterium
TTCCTCTTGGATTTTTGTCTTTTGCATTATCGATAAGTACCCCTGCGTTGTCAGAAAAACGAATATATGACGCATCTTTTCGTTTTAGCTCTTTTCGTGTCCGCACAACCACAACCTTTACCATTTCACCATCCTTGACCTGCCCTGTTGGCGATGCTTCTTTTACAACGCAGTTGGTGACGTCACCGATATATCCAAACTTTCGCTTTGATCCGCCAAAAACATGAGCGACTATCAAACGCTTTGCACCTGAATTATCTGCAACGGTAAGTATGCTTCGTGTTTGTATCATGCCTTTTTCTTCTCCTTCTTTTCTACAACGATAACTGGATCTTCCAAAACTACTTTATCGGCTTTCTCAAGAATAGAACTTAGCGCAAAATGCTTTTCTTTAGAAAGCGGCC
Organism: uncultured Gammaproteobacteria bacterium; assembly: GCA_964553595.1. Classification (GTDB taxonomy): domain Bacteria; phylum Patescibacteriota; class Microgenomatia; order Levybacterales; family UBA12049; genus CAZKLH01. The sequence continues at coordinate 405 of CAZKLH010000115.1, forward strand.
TGGTCTCTTTCATAACAACCACATCTCCTAAAGACACAGTTAATCCATTTGTGTCTGCCTTATGTCTTCTGTTTCTCAAAACTGCCTTTTTATATAAAGGGTGCACCTTTTTGCTTGCTATCGAAACAACAACGGTATTTTGCATTCCAACCGAAACAATAGTCCCTTTGAGTATTTTCATGATTTTGCGACGTGCTCCTTTCCTTGAATTGCTGTCATAAGCCATGCGACTTCTTTTCGTTTCCAAAATAATGAACGGACATTCTTTAACTTAAATTGCGATCTTTGCAAATGCAATACAAATAGCTTTTCTTTTGCTTCTTTCAGCAATGCCTGTAATTCTTCTTTTGTTTTTTCTGCTAATTCTTTTCTTTCGTTTGTTTTCATATGTATTATTTCGCTATAATTCGCGTCTTGACTGGTAATTTATACGCTGCGAGACGAAGGGCATTGAATGCAATATCCTTTGGGATACCTCCCATTTCAAATAAAATTCTCCCAGCCTTTACTGGCGCAACGTACTCATACACATCACCTTTGCCGCTTCCCATCCTTGTTTCTGCTGGTTTTTTTGTAATCGGCTTATCGGGAAAAATACGAATCCATACTCTTCCTCCTCTTTGAGTAAAATGCGTGATAGCACGCCTCGCTGCTTCAATTTGGCGACTTGTAATCCACCCTGTTGCTAAAGATGTCAAACCATATTCACCAAAAGAAATGGTCGTTCCAGCATGCGCATTTCCCTTCATGGATCCTCTCATTTGTTTTCTAAATTTTGCTCGTTTTGGTACTAACATATGTTTATTTCGGTAATGGTTTATTAATCCAGACTTTTACCCCAACATACCCTTTTTTTGTTAACGCTGGAATCGAGACATACTCAACATTTTCACGAATTGTTGAAAGTGGCACCGTTCCTTTTTGAACTTTCTCACGCCGTGATATTTCTGCGCCACCAACACGTCCCGACAGAAGAATTCGAACTCCTCTAGCTCCCGCTGTCATAACTTTTTCTGATGTTTGTGCCAAAACCCGCTTGTATGGCAATCTTCTTAAAAGCTGATCACCAACGCTTCTCGCAACAAGACTCGCGTCAAGATTTGGCTCTTTAATCGGTTCGATACGAATATCTATTTTTGGCGCGTGCTTGCGTTGTTTTGAAACAGAAAGAAGCGTTTGTAAAAATTTCTTCACCTCTTCAAGCCCTGTCCCTGCTCTTCCAATCACAATTCCAGGACGAGACACATACGCAATAACACGAATACTATTAATAGACCGCTCAATCTCCACTCGAGATACTCCTGCATTTTTGAGCCGCTCGACCAGTTTCTTTCGAATAATGTAATCTTCGAGCAATAAATCTTTATATCGTTTCTCATCAAACCATCTGCTTTCCCAATTAAAGATTGTCTGAAGACGCAATGCATGCGGATTTACTTTTTGTCCCATATATTTAGGCCCTTTCCTCCAATATCACTGTTATATGACTCGTTCTTCTTTTGTATGGATGCACTCTTCCTCGTGTTGATGGATGAAACCGCTTTATTGCCTGTCCTTCTAACACATCGATACTTTTAACAAACAATTTTTCTCTTTGTACTTTTGCATTCGATAACGCGTTTGCCAATGCACTTTTTATTGTCTTGGCAATAGGCGTTGATCCTCGTTTTTGCGTTAAAGAAAGCATATCCAAGGCCTTGATTGCTTGGATATTTCGCACCATATCAGCGACCAACCGCACTTTTCTTGTACTTACCCGAACTGTTTTGCTTGTTGCTCTATTACCCATAGTTATGTTTTTGAAATTTCTCTTGCCACAACTCTTCCGTGCGTTCTAAATGTTCGGGTTGGTGAAAACTCACCGAGTCTATGTCCAACCATTGCTTCGACAACAAACACATTGATAAATGTTTTCCCATTGTGAACAGCAAAAGTGTGCCCAACAAACTCTGGTGCAATCTGACAAGGCCTCGCCCATGTTTTGATTGGCGTTTTATCACCTGAATTTTTCTGAATTAACACTTTTTTTTGTAATCTTGGGTCAATGTATGGCCCTTTTTTTGTTGATCTTCCCATTATTTTGTCCTCTTTGTTAAGATATATTTGTTTGAATATTTATTCGGACTCCTCGTTTTTCCAACCGCTTTTCGCCCAGCATATGTTTTTGGCGTATTCATACCGATACCACT
>CAZKLH010000116.1:0-2567 GCA_964553595.1 uncultured Gammaproteobacteria bacterium
AAGAAAAAGGGTTTGCAAAAATTGCCAGTATGGCTGTAGAAGTGTTATAACACTATGAAAATTAAAAAAGGCGACGAAGTTGCAGTAGTGGTTGGAAAAGATAAAGGAAAAACCGGTAAAGTTGAGAAGGTGTATCCAAAGCTCGATAAGGTGCTTGTTGGATCGGTAAATCAATACAAGCGGCATAAAAAAGCCAGGTCTCAGATGCAACAGTCCGAAATTGTTACGATTACCAAGCCATTACCAGTTGCAAATGTCATGCTTGTTTGTCCAAAATGTCATTTAAAAGTTCGTGTTGGTTATATGCAAACTGGACAAAAAAAAGTGCGGATTTGTAAAAAATGCGAACAAGAAATATAATATAGGATATGTCAACGCTTAAAAAGAGATACAACGAAGACATTTTGGGGAAACTAAAGAAAGAATTGAGCATTCAAAATTCTATGGCTGTGCCAAAGCTTTTGAAGATTGTTGTTAACGTGGGCGTCAAAGATGCGCTAACAGACAAGAAAAATATTGAAAAGCAGAGCGTTTTGTTATCTCAAATTACTGGGCAAAAGCCAAAAGTGACAAAGGCCAAAAAATCGATTGCAACCTTTAAACTTCGAGAGGGAGATTCGATAGGACTTATGGTGACCCTAAGGGGCGATCGCATGTATGATTTTTTTGAGAAATTAACAAATGTTGTTTTTCCAAGACTTCGAGATTTTCATGGAGTAAAAAAAGACAGCTTTGACAGTCGTGGAAATTACGCGATTGGATTTTCTGAGAATACTGTATTTCCAGAAATTGATCCTGGAAAAATAGATAAATCGCATGGATTAGAAGTGTGTATTGTGACAAGCGCAAAAAATAGAAAAGAAGGACATGCATTGTTGGAAGCTTTGGGCATGCCGTTTCAAAAATAAGGTATAACCTATTATGGCAAAAACATCAGACATTGTTAAATTTAAAAGAAAGCAGAAGTTTGCTGGGAGACAGCGAAATAGATGCAATCTGTGCGGACGAGCCAGGGCTTATATGAGGAAATTTGGATTGTGTCGAATATGTTTTCGAGAACTTGCAATGAAAGGAGAGCTTCCCGGGGTATTAAAAGCAACGTGGTAATTATATGAGTGATATTGCATCAGATTTTATAATTCGTATTAAGAATGCAGCAATGGCCAGGAGAAAAACCGTGGCGCTTCCCTATTCAAAAAGAAATAAGGCAATTGGAATAGTTTTGGCAAAGGAAGAATTTATCAAAGAGATTAAGGAAGATGAAGTTGATGGAAAAAAAACCCTTACAGCGACACTCTTGTACAAAAAGAGAATCCCAACGCTTACTGGTGTTTCGATTATTTCCAAGCCATCGCTTCGAATATATGTAAAAACAGGACACGTAAAAGATGTTGAGAGAAAACGAATGAGCACAGCTATTTTTTCAACAAGTAAGGGTGTTATGACTGGAAAGGAGGCAGATAAAACAGGAGTCGGCGGTGAACTTCTTTTTGAAGTGTGGTAAGCCGTAGATCTCTTGTAATACTGCTAATATGTCAAAAATAGGAAGAATGCCAATTGGAATAACAGATGGGGTTACCGTTACTCTTTCGGGAAAAGATATCCGTGTTGCCGGACCAAAAGGGAATCTTTCTTTTATTGCCCCTGATGGAGTAGAGATAGTAAATCAAGATGGGAAAATTCTTGTGTCGCAAGTCAAGGATTCAGATAAAGACTTGGGTCCAGTTCATGGGTTGACACGGGCTATCATTGCAAATATGATAGAGGGCGTTTCTAAGGGATTTGAAAAAAAGCTTGAGCTTTCTGGCGTTGGGTATAGAGCGCAAGCTACAGGGACTGACTTACAGCTCTCTGTTGGATTTTCTCACCCAGTAAAAATTACCGCTGGAAGTGGAATAACTTTTTCGGTTGCAGATAATATTATTACCGTTTCTGGCATCGACAAATCTTTGGTTGGTGAGTGGGCAGCAAAAGTGAGGTCAGTGAGAGTACCCGAGCCGTATAAAGGAAAAGGAATTTCTTATAAAGGAGAGCGAATCAGAAGAAAAGCAGGAAAAGCAGCAAAAACTGTTGGAGCAGCAAAGTAAAATAACGCTATGAAAAAAACTCTAGAAAAAAAAGCAAAACGAACACGAGCAAAAGTAAAAGGAACAGAAAAAAGGCCACGTCTTTCTGTGTTTCGATCAAATAAATATTTATATGTGCAGCTCATTGACGATGAAAGCAAGAAAACACTCATTGGAATTTCTGATGTGACCTTGCGTGATGTGACGCCACGAGTCAAACGTGGTAAGGAGCTTGGTATTCTTTTGGCAAAACAAGCACTCGAGAAAAAAATTAAACAAGTAGTTTTTGATAGAGGCGGGTATGTGTATCATGGTGTTGTTGAAAATATTGCAGACGGTGCACGAGAAGGAGGCTTAGAATTATAATGGCAGACTCACGTTATCAAGCAAGAAGAGATTCTGAATTTCAGGAAGAAATTGTTCAGGTAAACCGTGTATCGAAAAAAACAAAAGGTGGTAATAAAGTTGGATTTTCGGTATTAGTTGTTGTGGGAGACAGAA
>CAZKLH010000117.1:0-2516 GCA_964553595.1 uncultured Gammaproteobacteria bacterium
ATGAAGATAATTCTTATCGGTATTCAAGGAGCTGGAAAATCAACACAAGGGAATCTTTTATCAGAAAAGCTTGGTGTGCCGTACCTTTCTACGGGTCATATCTTTCGTGAACTTTCCAAAGAGCATACAAAGCTTGGTCGTCACATAAAAGAAGTAATGAATGCAGGCTATCTTATTTCTGACCGTCAGACATTATCAATTGTGAGTGATTATTTAAGCAGGCCAGAATACCAGAAGGGCTATATTCTCGATGGTTTTCCAAGAACAATTGTGCAAGTCAAGACCTTTAAAAACGGTATCGATAAGGTGATTTATCTAAAAGTTTCAGACAAAGAAGCATTGTGGCGCCTTTCTTATCGACACGGTGAATCACGAGAAGACGAGACTCTTACCGCAATCAGAAAAAGAATCGATTTGTTCCATAAATTAACAGAACCAGTTCTTGAGCATTATCGAAAAAAAGGTGTGTTGATTGAAATTGACGGTGAACAAGCAATTGAAAACATCCACTCGGAAATAATGAAGCATTTAGCGGGTCACAAACAATAAAGATTTGCTCTCTTCTGCGGTCATTTATTTGCTATTTACAACATGAACACCACTACCACAGAAACAACACCAGCAGGGCCCATTATATTGGCATGTATTGGCATGCCAGGAGCTGGTAAGAGCGAGGCAGTCTTGTATTTAGAAAAAAAAGGAATACCGTTTGTTCGGTTTGGTGATATTACCGACGAAGGCGTCAAGGAGCTTGGGTTGCCGTTAACGCCTGAAAACGAAAGAGAATTTAGAGAAAATATTCGAAAAGAGCTTGGTATGGCAGCATATGCAATAAAAGCAGAATCAAAGATAAGCTCTCTTCTAGCAGATCATTCCATGATAGCAATTGATGGTTTGTATTCATGGGAGGAGTATATATTGCTCCGAAAAAAATTTCCTGGATTACTACTTATTCATATTTACGCAGAACCAAAAAAACGGTATCAACGTTTATCGTTAAGATCTGTGCGGCCTGTGCCATTTGATAAGTGTTATGAAAGAGATGTTTCTGAAATTGAAAAATTGAATAAAGGCGGTCCAATCGCAATAGCGGACTTTCTTATTCAAAACAATTCAGACGATCTAGGCAATCTTTATGGGCAAATTGATTCATTATTGAATCGTCTTTCAGCAGAGGAAAAACATGATTAATCTAAAAACACAAAAAGAAATTGATTCAATGGCAAAAGGCGGAAAGATTTTAGCCGATGTTCTTTTTGAGGTGGTAGAGCAGGTAAAGCCTGGTATTTCTGAGCTTGAAATAGAAGAAATGGCAGCTTTGCTTATCAAAAAGTATGGAGGCAAGCCAGCGTTTCAAAGGGTACGGGGGTATAAATACGCAACGTGTATCTCAACAAATAGCGCTGTTGTGCACGGGATTCCAACCCCATATCGTTTTCAGGAGGGTGATGTTGTTGGAGTTGATTGCGGTGTGTACCTTGAAGGGTTTAATACCGATATGGCACAAACGGTTCGAGTTGCGACAAGAAAAAAGGACGATGTCGATATGTTCCTAGAAACTGGAAAAAAGGCTCTGGAGGAGGCAATAAAAGTGGCAAAGATTGGAAATAGAATCGGGCACATTTCTCAAACAATCCAAAAAATAGTTGAAGGCAGGGGATATTCGGTTGTCCGAAGCCTCATTGGCCATGGAGTGGGCAAGATGCTTCATGAAGAGCCAGAGGTTCCAGGCTACCTTGCTAAAAAAATAGAAAATACCCCACTTTTAGTCGAAGGAATGACTATTGCCATTGAAGTTATCTACAATATGGGCAAACCCGAGGTTGTCTATGCAAATAACGACGGCTGGACTATCAAAACCAAAGACGACAGTCTTTCTGGCGTTTTTGAGCGGACAGTAGCAATAACAAGCCATGGTACCGTTGTTTTGACGAAGTGATTGCTCTTTATAGGATAATTTGCTATAATGATTGAAATTCTAAATTCCAAACCCTAAATCCTAAACAAAAAGCAGTTTTGTACGTTTTAGAATTTAGTTTTTTGGATTTAGATTTTTGTGTTGTTATGGCTCATCAGGGATCAACAGAAATTGACGGCGTTGTTAAAGAATCCTTGCCCAATACGCTGTTTCGGGTAGAGCTTCCTGATGGCAATCTGGTTTTGTGTCATTTGTCGGGGCGCATGCGGATGAATTTTATTCGTATACTCCCGGGAGACAAAGTACGAATTGAGGTAACTCCTTACGATAAGGATAAAGGAAGAATAATCTATAGGCATAAATAACAAGTTATGAAAGTACAAGCAAGTGTTAAGAAAAGATGTGTTAAATGCAAAATTATAAAAAGACGGGGAGTTGTACGGGTAGTTTGCGAAAATCCGAAGCATAAACAGAGACAAGGATAATTTTTATGAGAGTTTCAGGAGTAAATATTCCAGATGAAAAACGAGTAGACATATCCCTTTCCTATCTGTATGGTATTGGCAGAAACAATGTTGTTGGTATTTTAAAAAAAGCA